>JAGLKG010000085.1 GCA_023141835.1 Maribacter sp.
CTGCTCTTCCTTACTCTTGGTTTCTTCTTCATTTACAACTTCTTCCTGACCGTCAATGACTTCAGCATTCATATTTCCCTGTTCCTTAGAGATTTCTTCATCCAATATCTCCTCAGCTTTATTTTTTTTGCTCATTTAAAATAGTCGTTTAAATCTTAATTTGTAGGATGGCAAAAGTACTGCCATTTCTTTAAAAATGTCAAAATGTCACCAATCTTTATTGAAAAATGGTAGGAGTCCCTAATTTCTTAAATTCTAAAGGGGCTTATCAAAGTCTTTTTAGGACAAAAACTCTTTGGTATAAGTATCGTCGTGCAAATTTTTCAAGAAGGTGTGTTATTATAAAATTGTTCAAGGGCATTGGTAATATTCGGGTACTCAAAAACAAAACCTTCCTCGGCTATTTTTTTACTGCTTACCCTTTGACTGGAAAAAAGCAAATAAGACTTTTGGCCCAGAATAATGTGTAGTACAAATTTTGGGATTCTGGGCAAAATCAATGGTTTATCCAATGTCTTTGCCATTTCTTTAATCATTTTAGCGTTGGTAACGGGGTTAGGACTCACACCATTATAAATACCATTCAGACCATTTTGGGTTATGAATAAAAACATCCGCGCCAAATCAGACACATGAATCCATGACTGCCATTGTCTTCCTGTGCCAAATGGTGCACCTACATAGCTTCTTATGGCTTTTGCAAGCTTAGGCAACGCCCCTCCGTCAAGGGACAATACCATCCCAATCCTAATTTTGGCAACTAAAAATCCAAATTGACCTAATGTATCAATTTCTTTTTCCCAAGAATCAACTACTTCACCTAAAAAACTATCATCTATTTTTTTTTCTTCCTCGATGTAATAATTGCTCAAAGAACTTGGGTAAATACCAGTTGCTGATGCCGAAACAAAAGAAGTTATATGTTTGGAGTCTATTTTGCCTAAAGCCTGAGTCAGTGTTTTTATCGAATTCAATCGACTGGACAAGATTTGGTTCTTGTAATCGGAGGTCCATTTATTGGAAATATTTGCGCCAGCAAGATTAATAATCCCTGTTACCCCCTCAAAGCATTTTATATCTATTTCTTTCGTAGTAGGATTCCAATAAAATCCTTGAAAGTTTTCATTGGAAACTATTTTATCTCGACGTGTAGTTAGATAGTTTACGGGAATCCCCTGCTTATTGCTCAATTCAACAATCTCCCTTCCAATTAACCCTGTAGCCCCCGTAACCAAGATTTTCATCAGCACCAATGTTTTTTTAAAGTCTACACCCCTAGACCTTCTCGGACCTGTGTATTAAAACGACTCATTCCATAGAATAAAGGTATGCGAATTAAAGCTATGGAGGTTGGGTTTTAGTTTTGATTTAACACTGTTATTTTCCTAATGTTAAGCTTGTTATAAGGAAATGACCGTTTTAACCTTTTATAAAGAACTTATTAGGGTTTGGTTGCCCTAAGCATTTCTCTTTTGCCTAGTGGCCCCGGTAATCTTTCAACTATCAAACCCACGGCTTGCATGGCTCTTCTTACACTACCTTTGGCAGAATATGTGACCAGAATGCCTTCTTTTTTGAGGGCTTTGAACATTATTTCAAAAATACTTTCGGTCCATAATTCAGGTTGAACACGTGCTCCAAAGGCATCGAAATACACCAAATCGAATATGTTATCAGCCTCGATTTCCCTAAAATCCAACTTTTGTTTTTTTAGCTGAAAATAGTCCGAAATGTAAATCTCTTTTTCCCAAGGGGATTGATGCATTTGCTTAAAGTGCTCAGCGAATACATCTGCTTTCAGCTCTGTAATATAATTTAGTTGTCTCAGTTCATCTTTCTTTATGGGATACGCCTCAACACCAGTGTACTCTATATTCAGGCAATGATTGGGAGCTTCTAAAAGGCTAATTAAGGCATTAAGACCAGTGCCGAACCCAATTTCCAATATACTGATTGATTCGTTTTTAAATAAACTCAGTCCGTGTTTTATAAAAACGTGGTATGCCTCTTGTATGGCCCCATGTTTGGAATGATACTGCTCATTCCAATCCTTGATCTGAATGGTCTTGGAACCATCTGAAGTCGTTATTATCTCACGCTGCATGACATTATTCTTTCAATAGAACACCGTTAGCCTCAAAACCATAGCTTCTTTTTGATTGGTCTATTTTTGCTATTTCCTCTTCAGATTTCCCAGCATCCTTGGCAAAATGCTTTTGATCCTCAATTCCCATTTCCTCAACAAAAGCCCATCCATTGACCACAACCTGCCTTCCCTTAATGTCTTTTGGCACGAAAAAGCCATACTCTTTAAAGCGCACCATGGCCTCATGACCATCCCCGAGCTGTACTTTCATCCAACAACCCTTGGCTTGGCATACGTTGGTCACAATTCCAGTGAATTTAGCATGTACCGTATCTGTAATCGTCATACTATTATATTTGATTGCCATCATTTGACTTGAAACACTTCCTTCGAAGTCTATTTCATCTCCAAAAGCCATCAATTCCTGGGGCCCATCGACAGATACGACACTTTCCTTATCAGGTTCCTGGCCATTACAAACAGAAATCAGTACAAAAAACACAAGTAAAACGTTAAAACTTTTCATATTTCCTAAAATTTGGATGACTCCCGTAAAATTGGGCATTTTTAGATAAAAAAAGAAGAGCGGATTGGGATAATTTTCTAATTTTATTCTTTTAATTCAATATTACCTATGGAGACAAGCACAAAGAACTTGAAAATTGAAAAAGCAAAAACATCAAAAATTGATCAAGTCGATTTTGATAACCTGGCCTTTGGAAGTGTTTTTACAGACCATATGTTGGTTTGCAAATATCAAAATGGTGCTTGGGAACTCCCTAAAATTGTGCCTTATCAGCCAATAAACCTTGATCCTTCGGCCAAAATTTTTCATTATGGGCAATCAATTTTTGAAGGCATGAAGGCCTATAAAGATGAAAACGATGATGTATGGTTGTTTCGCCCCTTTGATAATCACAAACGATTGAATATCTCTGCAAAGAGAATGGCCATTCCAGAATTGCCTGAAGAATATTTTATCGATGGTCTTACAGCGCTTTTGGAATTGGATAAAAAATGGATTCCAAAGACTGCTGGCAGCTCTTTATATATTAGACCCTTTGTTTTTGCGTCTGGAAATGGCTTACATGCTTCCCCAGCCGATGCCTATACCTTTATAGTGATATGCGCCCCTTCAGCTGCCTATTTTTCGGGAAAAGTCAAAGTTCTGATCGAAGAGACCTATTCCAGATCGGCTAATGGTGGGGTAGGTTATGCCAAGGCAGGTGGTAATTATGCTGGACAATTCTACCCAACCCAATTGGCCATTGAAAAAGGGTATAACCAGGTCATTTGGACCGACGACAACACACATGAGTATATCGAGGAAGCTGGCGCAATGAATATCTTTGTACGAATCAATGATTCCTTAATAACCGGACCGACCAGCGATAGGATTCTTGACGGAATTACCCGTAAAAGCATTTTGGAAATTGCCAAGGATAAAGGCATAGCAGTTGAAGTTCGTAAAATTACGGTTTCGGAGGTTGTCGAAGCTGCGAAAAATGGGTCACTAAAGGAAATGTTCGGTGCAGGCACTGCTGCCGTGGTTTCTCCAATTGCCACATTCGGCTATAGAGGTACCGATTATGACCTTCCTGAAATACCTAACAGCTATGCCGCTATGCTTAAAAAGCGTATCACAGATATTCAATACAACAGAGATCAGGATAAATTCGGTTGGCGATTTAAAGTTTAAGATATATTCCATAAAGGGGCTTGAGGCCCCTTTTTATTTGCTTAAAATTTCTTCGATATTGGGCTTAAAATAATTTGGTCCTTTGAGAACCTTGCCATCTTCCCTATAAATAGGTTTACCATCAGCTCCCAATTTACTCATATTACTCCTTTGGATTTCTTCAAACACCTCTTCAATCTTATACTGCATACCGTGTTCCAATATGGTTCCACATAATATATACAGCATATCTCCTAAAGCATCAGCCACTTCGACTAAATCATTAGCACTGGCCGCTTCAAAATATTCCTTGTTCTCCTCATCCATTAAATTGAACCTTAACAAATTCTTTTCCCTTCCCAAATAAGCTTTCATGGTTTTTGAAACCCCAAGTCCGAATGAGTTATGAAACAATTCAACGGCATTTATTTTGTGTTTCATATTTCTATAATTAGATTAACTTTGCATAAAAATATGAAACAAGGGCTGAAATACTAAATCATTTTATTCACAAGTTTTCAATGACCATTACATATTGCACTTTATGTACTTAAAACTTAGGGATTATTTTTTCACCCATATTGAATAACTATTTTGAATTCAAGTTATGTTCAGTACCGGACAAGTCGCATTTGCAGTTCTTTTTATCATTGTCTTTACCTTTATAATTACTTTTACCTATAAAAAAGATAAGAAATTGCACGCCAAAAACTATAAGGGCGTGAAGTGGGTAGGAATAATCTTTATAATATTCTTATTAATTCTATTCTATATTAAGTATTTACTTAATGATTAACAAATAATTTACGTATACCACAAAAAACAGCTCTTTGACAACAATTAGGACATTTTGCCCCGTAGATAATACCAAACAGCGTAATTTTGCGTTATTCATCTAAAGAGCAATCAAATGACGACATTTTTCACTATACTCATTGTCCTAGTCTGCGTTAATACGGCCATGATGCTTGTAAGCCTTTATGGCACGAACAAGAATTCACATAAAGCCTCCAACAACCTTCCAGATGCTAAAATATATCCTTTGGATTTGACCGCTAGCAACTACAAAAAAGCGGTATAGTTTTAAATTTTGCATGTAGTTACATTCTTTCAATAAAAAGCGGTCGCTGATTTTGCCTCTTGTTAATTTTCCTTGATATATCAGTGGTCATTTTTATTTCTTGTTAAAACCGTAACTTGTGCTGATGAAACAAATATTACTTGTTTTTCTTGGCGGAGGGATTGGAAGTATTCTCCGATTTATTATCTCAAAGACCTTTAACACCTATTTTCATCATTTTTTTCTTGGCACTTTTTTAGTCAATATAATAGGTTGCCTTCTTATTGGGGTCATATTGGGACTTTCTTATAAGGGCAACTATCTTACCCAAAACCAAACCTTATTATTAACCACAGGGTTCTGTGGAGGTTTTACGACTTTTTCGACATTTTCCTTTGAAAAACACTCTCTCTTGAAAATGGGTGAAATTTTCCATTTCTCTTTCTATCTTATTGCCAGTATCTGTATTGGTATTCTTGCTGTTGCCATTGGATTATGGATTTCCAAATTGCTATAAGCACAACACTCCCTTTTTAGTATTATTATTTCTCAAAGGAGATACGGCTATTCATTGAATAATTTTCAATGAAATTACCTAAAAGCTATTATTATCTCAAAACAAACTCTGGAACTGCCTACAGTTCTGTTCAAATTTTCAAAAAAATACTATAAAATAACACATACCCCTAATTTTTAAGGGGTCAAATTGATATTATTGTAATAATATTTAAACTAACCCCTATTTTTTATAGGGTTAATAAAATAAAACTATATTTGACCCGTACTAAATAACACAATTATGAAACAAATCGAAGCAATTATTAGAAAATCCAAGTTTGACGATGTCAAAAAGGCGTTGCATGAAATAGAGGTGAACTTTTTTAGTTACTGGGATGTTACCGGAGTGGGAAACGAAAAACAAGGTCACGTGTACCGAGGTATCTCCTATAGCACTTCTGATATCCAAAGAAGATATCTCTCAATAGTAGTATCGGATGAGTTTTTGGAAAGAACGGTAGAGACATTACTTGAATCTGCTTACACCGGCAATGTAGGCGATGGAAAAGTATTTGTTTCCGAAATTTTGGAAGCCTATAGAATACGAACTAAGGAAAACGGTAACGCCGGAATAAACTAAATATTAAAAACAACTAAACTTTTACAAAATGGATGCAGGATTATTTACAGCTAACAATGTTTGGATGATGGTATGTACCGCTTTGGTTTTCTTTATGCATACAGGATTTGCATTTTTGGAAATTGGGCTCACCAGACAAAAAAATACAATCAATATATTATTCAAAAATGTCTTTATTATATGTGTGGGATTATTATTGTACTATATAGGAGGCTTTAATTTAATGTACCCCGGTGATTTTAATGGTTATTTAGGGTTTTCCGGCTTTGGTCTACCTATTGGTGCTGATGGCCTAACACCTGAATATGCCGATGGAGGATACACCTATTGGACAGACTTTCTATTCCAAGCAATGTTCGCAGCCACAGCGGCAACCATCGTTTCAGGTGCTGTTGCAGAAAGAATCAAACTTGGGGCATTTATGATATTTGTTGTTTTCTATGTAGGATTGGTATACCCTATTGTGGGTTCATGGCAATGGGGAGGTGGATTCCTTTCTACACTAGGCGGTGATGATGCAGGGTTCTATGATTTTGCAGGTTCCACCTTGGTTCACTCTGTAGGTGGATGGGGAGCCTTGGTCACCATTTATTTATTAGGAGCCCGTATTGGTAAATTTGGTGAAGATGGAAAGCCCAAAGCGATACCTGGACATAATATTCCTCTTGCCGCTGCAGGAGTTTTGATATTATGGTTGGGTTGGTTTGGGTTTAACGGTGGATCTGTTCTTTCTGCAGACCCAGCATTAACATCATTAGTATTGGTGACAACTTGTTTGGCTGCTGCTGCGGGTGGAGTATCAGCATTCATTACCTCAACCCTTCTACATAAAAACTTTGACTTGACCATGTTCTTGAATGGTATTTTAGGAGGTCTTGTAGGTATTACTGCCGGAGCAGATTTAATGTCTCCCTTAGAGGCCATCGCAATCGGGTCAATCGCCGGTGTTATTATTGTTTTTGGAGTAGCATTTATAGATAGAATAAAGTTGGATGATCCCGTAGGTGCCGTTACCGTTCACCTTATCTGTGGTATCTGGGGAACCTTGGCTGTAGGGATATTTGGTGACAAAGCCGGTTTGGATCAATTCTTCTATCAGTTGACAGGAGTTGGAGCAGTTGCCGTTTTCTGTTGTCTTTCAACTTTTATCATAGTATTTACCTTGAAGAAAACAATAGGTATTAGGGTTCCAAAAGAGGAAGAATTAGAAGGCCTTGATATTCATGAACACGGTATGGATGCGTATCCAGACTTTAGAATGAACCAGCATTAAATAACAGGAAATAAAAAAACGGAGCGTTTGACAGAACGCTCCGTTAATAACCCTTTTCAATATTAATTCTCAAATCACAAATAGCTAACATCCTTTAAAACAGGATATACAAATTATTGAATTATGATAACGATTACAAATACAAATTACATAAAAAAATCAGTTCTATTGGCCATTATGCTGCTGTCGGCTGTAACTTTTGCCCAAGATGAAGAGGAATCAAAAAAAGTTTCAATTAGCGGTACCGTGGATGCGTACTACCAAACAAATTTAAGTGCCTCTGACACCGAGCCACAGTCTTTCGGCACTTCATTTGCAGATGAATTAGGATTCGCCTTGGGAATGGCGAATATCATAGCCACCTATGAAGGCGAAAAAACCGGTGCTGTTGCCGACCTAACTTATGGACCAAGGGGGGATGCAGCAACTGGAGGCTATAATTTGAATCAATTGTATGCCTACTGGAATGTGTCTGAAGGAACAACCTTAACAATGGGTAGGTTCAATACTTTTCTGGGATATGAAGTTATTTCACCTGCTGGAAATTTCAACTATAGTACCTCATACCTTTTCTCAAGCGGTCCTTTTTCCCATGTAGGTTTAAAAGCTGATTTCTCCTTATCCGAGGACGTTAGCTTAATGCTTGCGTTAATGAACGTTACCGACACCAATAATAACCTTACAGGTGTTTACTCGGTTGGGGCACAGCTAGGATTCTCAGGACAATATTTCAACTTTTATTATGATGGTGGGGAAGTCTTGGGCTATGAAATTGATTATACGGGAGGATTTGACTTGTCCGATGATTTCTTCTTGGGCATCAACGCGGCCTACGCAGACAATGACGGTGAAGGGTTTTCAGGAGTAGCTCTTTACCCTCAATTGGCAACTTGCGATAGTTTTTCATTAGGGCTTCGTGGTGAATATTTCGCAACTCATTCAGATGGGGCAGGTGATGATCCAAGTGTTTTTGCAGCAACTTTGACCGGTAGTTTGACCGTTGAAAATTTAACTATAAAGCCCGAGATTAGATTAGATTCTTGGGGTAGTGATGTTGAGCCATACTTTGATATGGATGGTGGCCCATCAAAAAGTTTATCCTCTTTCTTGCTAGCAGCGATTTACTCGTTCTAGTATAAAAACTAATTAGATAATTGTTGAGTAGAAATACCCTGACGACATCGTCAGGGTATTTATTTTTTACCAAGCTTAAAATCCTTTACACCTGCCAGAATACGAGTATCAAGGGCATTGACACTGGGTACGATTGGACAAGAATATTTTTTGTTATATGCACAATATGGATTGTAAGCCTTATTAAAATCAATGATTATTGAATCTTGCTTGGGAATCGACAAATCTATATATCGCCCACCAGTATAGGTTTCCTCACCATTGGTTTGGTCTGTGAATGGTAAGAATAGATAATCCCTATATTCTTCTTCAAGCATGAGTTCCTTGTTTTGATATATTTCCAATTGATGGGAAACACCATTAAGCTTGAAATGGACTATACCATAAACCACCTCCTCAGATTTTCTATCAGTTGTAGTGGGCATCAAAAAAGGCAATGCTTCAGGAGTTCTAACGAACTTGGCATGGACCATATATTCATAATTTGGCTCAAAGAAATCAAGGCCTTCAAAATCCTTTCGATATCTATCAGGTAAGGGAGAGGTTTCAGGATTCTTGAACCCTTCATTTAATTTAGACCGAAATTCAAGTATTCCATGTAAAGAGTCTGACTGAATTGGAACAATTTCCTTTTTTATCTCATCATGGTATTTCTTTTTCTGCTGACATCCAAAGCCAACAAGTAGAGAGAGCATCACTAAAACAATTGATTTCATTAAAAATGGTATTATTTGACAAAAATACAATATATCCTATTTTTATCCAGATTTTTTGAGGGTTATGCTAAAAATGGGAAACGTCAATTTACAAATGTACAATTAGACTCATTGCCTATAAAGTCCAATGCCATGCTTAAAAAACCATTTGAGTCTTCTCGCTCCCAAATTCAAAGGAGTTTTGGTCATCTGCTTTTTGTATTTCAATACTATACGGTCACAGAGACAACCACCAATATAATTTGAGGAATATCCTTGATAGTATACCATTTTCAATAAGCACTTTTTAGGTATCTTGCTACCTATAATATTAAAAAACCATGTTCAAAAAACATAGCATACCTTATATAAAGTCCAGAATACTGCTCATTTTACTATCTCTTTTAGCATACGGCTGCAGTCCAAATAAGAAGGAGCTAAATACAGCCATAAAAAAGGAAAAATATATTCCAAAATTGGAGCCCAACCGTTACAATGTCGCATTCTTGATCATGGATGGCACCTACAATACTGAATTTACAGCTCCTTTTGATATTTTTCAGCACACCCAGTTCAGAAAAGGAATCAAGGCCATGAACACTTTTAGCGTTGCAAATACCTTAAAGCCAATTACAACTTTTGAAGGTATTCGTATTTTACCTGATTTTGATTATACCAAAGATTCCATTCCCCGGATTGATATTTTGGTTGTACCCAGTGCTGAACATCATTTGGATACGGACTTAAAAGACGAGGTCATGTTGGATTTCATTAAAAAAGTTGACAAAATGGCTCTTTATATGACCTCTCATTGCGATGGCGCCTTCGTATTGGCAAAAGCTGGTGTTTTGGATAACATTGTGTCGACCACTTTTCCCAGCGATATTACGCAATACCGGAAAATGTTTCCATCTTTACAAGTTGAGGACAGTGTACTATTTGTTCACCATGGCAAATACATTACTTCATCCGGCGGGGCCAAAAGTTTTGAAGCGTCTTTATATTTATGCGAGCTTCTATATGGTAAAAAAATTACTGAAACCATTGCAAAAGGTTTAGTAATAAATTGGGATGTTTCACAAATTCCAAGTCTTATTCTTCAATAATCATGTAACGTGACTCTTTTAGATATTTAGCCACCAATGCATTAAATTCTGGGGTAATTCTTAAAAGAGCCGTATTTTCCAATGCATATAGTTCATCCGTATTTTTATATCCATTTTTCAAAAGTTCCTCAAGGTAAAATAATGCTGTACTATAGTCCTCTACTTTGGCATTTAATGATATGATTTTTAGATAATTGTCAAAATCCTTAGGAGATATGATAGTCTTGAGCATCCAAAGAAAGTTCAAGGATTCCTCATCAATGGGCTCATTAAGTCTAATCAAATCTATATTATCGTCAATCAAGGCATTTAGGTAACCCTCAAGCCTTATCCCCATTTGTCTTTGAAAGGTATTCGAGCTTTGTTTGTGTTTTTTTAATTCTCCCATTTGATAATTCCACCAACCGAGATTATTGTAGTTATAGGTAAGGATATCTTCCTCTAAATAATAATCGTAGTCCTCTTTAATGAGCGATTCTTTAAAAAAAATAGCATTCTGGTTTCTGTTTTGAGATTTATAAGTAGCACTTCTTTTAAGGGTCTTGATACTTTCATTTAAATAATCAATTTTTTGAAAAGGCTTATATATCCCAGCAATTTCATCAAGTATTTTATAGGCGATTACCGATTTATTTTCGGAAACTAGATTGTTTATTTCCAGCATGCTTTGGTTATACGACCTAGCCACATACACCGAATCCTTGGGTATTATATT
>JAGLKG010000086.1 GCA_023141835.1 Maribacter sp.
ATGGCAACATCTGCTTTATCGAAAATCGTGCTTTTTGTGCTCCTGTCCTTGTTTCGGGCTCGCTGACAAAAAATCCTGCGCTTACTTCCGTGTTCGGTAACGCATCTGCCTGCACCACTTTTTCCTTTGCGATATTATATCGTAGCTCAAAAGCTTGTACTTCAGGATTGTTCGCTTCGGCTTCTCCTAAATAAGATTCCAACGATTGGGCTTTTACCACCGTTACGGATAGCAATCCTATTATTATAAATAACACCTTTCTCATAGGGCTTCTTTTTTAAGTTTCAGTTCACTTTTCCAACTAAACAACACTGGAACAACAAACAGGGTTATCAGCGCGATTAACATGCCTCCAAATGAAGGAATTGCCATGGGTATCATAATATCACTACCGCGCCCTGTGGAGGTCAAAATAGGGAGCAAAGCCAAAATTGTTGTAGCTGTCGTCATCAAACAGGGACGAATCCGTTTTTCTCCTGCCTCGACTACCGATGCGCGAATGGTTTCTAAGGTCTTGGGTTTATTTCGGTCAAAAGTCTGAGTCAAATAGGTTGCCATTACAACACCGTCATCCGTGGCGATTCCAAAAAGGGCAATAAAACCGACCCAAACAGCAACACTCAGGTTGATTGTGTGCATTTGGAACAAATCTCTCAAGTTCTCACCAAAGAAATTAAAGTTCAAAAACCAATCTTGGCCATAAAACCATATCATTAGAAACCCTCCTGCAAAAGCAACGGCTATTCCCATGAATACCATAAGCGAGGTAGATACTGAACGGAATTGGAAATACAGTATTAAAAAAATAATCAACAAAGCTAAAGGTACCACCATCGAGAGTGTCTTCTCTGCGCGAAGTTGATTTTCATAAGTACCCGTAAATTGATAGTTGATTCCCTTAGGCACGATTAGTTCGCCATTATCAATTTTTTGTTGGATCAAAGCCTGGGCATTTTCCACTACATTCACCTCGGCATAACCATCCAGTTTGTCAAACAATACATAGCCTACTAGAAAAGTATCTTCACTTTTAATAACCTGTGGTCCTTTTTCATAACGAATAGTTACTAATTCGCTCAAAGGAATTGGATTGCCTTTTGCTACGGGAACATAGATATTTTTAATATCTGTAGGGCTTTCTCGAAGTTCTCTTGGGTAGCGTACCCGAACCCCATAACGTTCTCTGCCTTCCACGGTTTGGGTAAGTATCATACCACCAACGGCAACTTCCAATACCCGTTGTACATCTTCGATCAGAATACCGTACCGTGCCAGTTGTTCTCGATCAATGTCTATGAGCAGATAAGGTTTACCCACGATTCTATCAGCGAAAACGGCTTCATCTTTTACACCATCAGACTCTTTCAAGATACTTTCCAATTGAAGGCCAAAAGCCTCGATCTGTTTTAAATCCTGTCCTTTTACTTTGATACCCATCGGTGCACGCATTCCGGTTTGCAACATAACCAATCGGGTTTCGATAGGTTGTAATTTAGGTGCCGATGTAACCCCTGGTAGTTTGGTGACCCTAACAATCTCGTGCCAAATATCATCGGGTGATTGTATCTTTGGTCGCCAATTGCGATAATATTCACCATCATTGTCCTCGACCAGATTATCTCTTGATACATCCAACCCTTCAATCGCATTGAGAGTTACATTCGGATTACCAATAAACTTTCCTTCCTTGGTTTCAAAAAGCCCGTCATCATTTACTTTATAGCGTTGCTTTTTCCCTTCCCGATTTAGCATGTATTCCGGTTTGTACTGTATGATGTTTTCATACATTGATAAGGGAGCGGGGTCTAATGCTGATTCCGTTCTACCTGATTTACCTACTACTGTCTCTATTTCGGGAATACTGGCAACGGCCATATCCAATTGCTGTAAAACACGTTTATTTTCGGCAACACCTGAATGCGGCAAAGATGTAGGCATTAATAAAAATGAGCCTTCGTTAAGTGAGGGCATAAATTCCTTGCCCGTGTTTTGCATAATCAAAACACCGAAAAACACTATTGTGGCTGGTATAGATAAAAAGAAGACTTTGTTTACCAAGGCCCATCTAAGAATACGGGTATAATATTTTCTAAAGAGATAGAAAATCGCCAATAGCCCAAAACAGATTAGGCTTACAAAAATGAGGTTCATTGAAATACTTCTGTCAAACCCCAATGGTCGCCAATATGTGGCCAACAAAAAGATAATGGTCAAAACCGAAGTCGAAATATTGACAAGATTAGCTTGTTTTTCAGAAAGGATTTCCTGCAATTTCAGGATTCCCGAAACTCCAAAAGCCATCAACAGCAATCCGAGCCAATACCCATAGAACAAAGCAGTAATGCCCAATGCAATTAAAACGCCATTTAGTATATACCGTAATGTAGCTTTGTAGTTCTTTTTTCGGAATAAAAAAGCAGCAAAGGGAGGAATCATGAACAAAGCTATAATAATGGAAGCCGTCAAAGCCATAGTTTTGGTAAATGCCAGTGGACGAAACAATTTTCCTTCTGCCCCTATCATTGTAAACACTGGAATAAAGCTGATAATAGTGGTTAATACAGCTGTAACAATAGCTCCTGAAACTTCTGCTGTGGCATTATAGACCACATTATTCATAGGGAGATTTTCATGGTTTTCATCGATATGCCGAATGATGTTTTCGGAAAGAATGACTCCAACATCTACCATAGTGCCAATGGCAATTGCAATACCTGAAAGTGCCACGATATTGGCATCGACCCCGAATAATTTCATCGCAATAAAAACCATTAATACGGCAACCGGAAGTAAGCCCGAAATCAGTATTGAAGCACGAAGGTTGAATACCATGATGATAATCACCAAAATGGTTATCAATATTTCTAGGGTCAATGCTTCATTAAGTGTGCCTAGAGTTTCCTTGATCAATTCTGTACGGTCGTAAAAAGGAACAATAGTCAATTGTGATGTTCGGCCATCTTTCAATACTTTAGAAGGCAATCCCGTACTTAGTTCTTTAATTTTATCCTTTACGTTATTGATGACTTCCATTGGGTTTGCACCATATCTTGCCACAACAACACCTCCTACTACTTCAGCTCCTTCTTTATCTAATATTCCCCGGCGAACTGCTGGCCCTAAAGAGACATGCGCTATATCCTTGATTCGAATCGAAGTGTACACTTCAGAAGTAACTACCGCATTCTTAATGTCTTCCAAGGATTCTATATAACCTAACCCACGCACCAGATATTCGGCTTGATTGATTTCTAAAGTCTGCGCACCGATATCCCGATTGCTTTGTTTTACCGCGTTTACTACTTGATGTAGCCCAATTGCATATTGCTTCATCAATTCAGGGTTCACATCTATTTGGTATTCCTTGACATATCCTCCAATGGATGACACCTCGGACACGCCACTTGCCGCAGATAATGCATATTTAACGTAGTAGTCTTGAACACTACGTAATTCTTGTAAATCCCATCCTCCGGTGACTTTCCCGTTTTCATCACGCCCTTCTAAGGTGTACCAAAAAATTTGTCCTAACCCAGTTGCATCTGGTCCCAAGGCAGGATTCACACCATCTGGCAATAGATTAGTTGGCAACGAGTTCAGTTTCTCTAGAATTCGGCTACGGCTCCAATAGAATTCCACATCCTCTTCAAAAATGATATATATGCTGGAGAATCCGAACATGGAAGAACTCCGTATTGTCTTTACTCCAGGTATGCCTAACAAAGATGTTGTCAATGGATAGGAAATCTGGTCTTCGATGTCCTGAGGAGATCTACCTGCCCATTTGGTAAAAACAATCTGTTGGTTTTCGCCAATATCCGGAATGGCATCGACCGCAACAGGATTACTAGGTAGAAATCCTGTGTCCCAGCTAAAAGGAGCGTTGATAGTACCCCAGCCTACAAATAGGGCAAGAAGTAAAACGGCTATTAACTTGTTTTCGATAAGAAATTTGATGCTTTTGTTCAGCATATGCATTGATATTAAACAATTAGAAATACAGTTGTGTTAAATACACAAACAATACGTTTAGCCCAAAAACAGCGGTAGCTGTCGAGCTTTATTTCAATGTTTAAAAATCAAATGAGGAAAGTCTCGTAAAGAACTTGAATATCCTTAACGAGTAATGGAGGTGGATGTCCTCCGAATGGGGTTATATTTTCTTCTAGACCTTCATAAAGATTTATATAAGAATTGAAGAAGGTTGCAATAAAGATCTGTTGCTCAAAAGTGAGACGATCAAATGAAATTTTCAAATCGTCCTGTCCTTCCTGTACAACTTCTACATCTGTACAGCAATCCATTTCTATTACAGCACACTCGCTGGATGATTTGGACATTTCAGCCTTCATTAAGCAAGTATCAACATTTTCGAATACGCTGAAATCTACTAAATGCTCACCACAATAGTGCATATCCACTGAAAATGACATTGTAGAAAACAGCACTATAAGTGCCATTACAATAGACGTTATTCGATGTAGTGCTTCTTTCATTACTAATACAAAACTACAAAATTTAAAGATTTATTGTTCTGTTTAACATAAGTTTAGATAATTCACAATCAACTCGACCTCTTTTTTAAATTGAATATCCAGTCCTGAAAATGAGCCTTTTGCCAACATATCTCCAACCAAATAGGTTTATGTTTTATTAGCTGATCATCAACTTGTGGAAAACAATATTCAAAATTTAAATATCTTAGCCCAAAAACCATCATGTTCAAAGAGCTAAGACAGGAAATCAAGGGTACAATCACCAAAGTAAATGTACCTGTTGATAACCGCCTACAGCAAATTTGTAATCTATTAAAAGAAAGCGTGCCTTATTATGATTGGGTTGGTTTCTATTTTAAAAATGGAGATAAGGATGAGTTAAAACTTGGGGCTTATGCCGGAGAGCCTACGGATCATACAATTATTCCCTTCGGGAAGGGTATCTGTGGCCAAGTAGCATTGAGTGATAAGAATTTTGTGGTTCCTGATGTTAAAGCCCAGGATAATTACATTGCATGTAGTATAAACGTTAAGGCAGAAATCGTTGTTCCGCTCTTCGCGAATGGCGAAAATATTGGCCAGATCGATATAGATTCTAACACTCCTGACCCCTTTACAACTGAAGATGAAAGGTTTTTGGAGTTCGTAAATCAGGAAGTTGCCAAAATTCTTTAAAACTTTAACTGTTTTGTTGATAAACTAGCACATTTACTACCTTCAAAAAAATTACTTTTGTGTGCTTAGAACTTTAATCCCAAGTAACTAAAATGAGCATCAAAAAAGCTACTTCAGCCTTAATTTCAGTCTTTCACAAAGAGGGCCTGGAGCCAATCGTGAAAAAATTCAATGAACTCGGAATCACCATCTATTCGACAGGAGGCACCGAAAAGTTCATAAAAGATTTAGGAATCGATGTTGTACCCGTTGAGGATGTAACAAGCTACCCATCAATTTTGGGTGGCAGGGTCAAAACCTTACACCCCAAAGTGTTCGGTGGCATTTTGAATAGACAGGACCACGATGGTGATATTGCTCAGCTCAAAGAATTTGACATTCCGCAATTGGATATTGTGATTGTTGACCTTTATCCCTTCGAAAAAACAGTGGCCAGCGGAGCAGCTGAACAAGATATTATTGAAAAGATAGATATTGGAGGTATTTCATTGATTCGTGCAGCAGCCAAGAATTATAAGGACGTTCTCTGCGTTTCCTCTATGGAGGATTATGGTGAATTTTTGAATATTATTTCAAAAGGGGAGGGCCGGACTACCTTAGAAGAGCGCAAAAAATTCGCTTCCAAAGCATTTAATGTTTCGTCGCATTATGATAGTGCCATTTTCAATTACTTTAACCAAGATGATGAAGAGGCAGTTTTGAAAATCAGTGAGACTAAAGGACAAGTTTTACGCTATGGTGAGAATCCGCATCAAAAAGGTCTCTTTTTTGGAGATTTCGAAGCTATGTTCAATAAATTGCATGGTAAGGAACTTTCCTATAATAATCTACTGGATGTTGATGCTGCCGTAAATCTTATGAACGAATTCCGCGGAGACGACCCGACATTTGCCATTTTAAAACACAATAATGCATGTGGTTTGGCCACTCGAAGCAGTATTCAACAAGCCTATATAGATGCCCTCGCAGGCGACCCGGTTTCTGCCTTTGGCGGGGTACTTATCAGCAATGTTGAGCTAGACAAAGCCACCGCAGAAGAAATCCATACTCTTTTTTGTGAAGTAGTGATTGCACCCAGTTATTCTGATGAAGCGCTAGAGATTTTAAAAGGAAAGAAAAATAGGATTATTCTGATTCAGAATGATGTGGATCTTCCAGATACGCTAGTCAGAACTTGTTTAAATGGTATTTTGGTTCAAAAAAAAGATGGTAAAACCGATACTATTGCAGATTTGAAATATGTGACGGGAAAAGAACCTTCTTCAAGGGAGTTGGAGGATTTGATCTTTGCTTCAAAACTCTGTAAGCATACAAAGAGCAATACCATTGTATTGGCCAAAAACAAGCAACTATGTGCCAGTGGAACAGGACAGACCTCTCGGGTTGATGCTTTAAACCAAGCAATTCATAAGGCAAAATCCTTCAACTTTGACCTAAATGATGCAGTTATGGCAAGCGATGCTTTCTTCCCGTTCCCCGATTGTGTTGAAATTGCCCATAAAAGTGGCATAACCAGTGTTATACAACCAGGAGGGTCTATTAAGGACCAACTGAGTGTTGATTATTGCAATGAAAACAATATTGCGATGGTAATGACAGGGACACGTCATTTTAAGCATTAATTTTACTACTTTTGTCGATGAAATGTACCTGTTAATCCGAAACCAAATAACTTACTAAATGGGATTTTTTGATTTCTTGACCGAGGAAATTGCTATTGACTTAGGAACGGCCAATACCCTCATTATTCACGCGGACAAAGTTGTAGTAGACAGTCCGTCTATTGTTGCTCGAGACCGAACAACCGGCAAAATAATCGCCGTTGGTAACGAAGCCAGCCTCATGCAAGGAAAAACACACGAAAACATTAAGACCATTAGACCATTGAAAGATGGGGTTATTGCAGATTTTGATGCTTCTGAAAAGATGATCAATATTTTCATTAAGAACATTCCTGCATTAAAGAAGAAATGGTTTCCACCAGCACTGCGTATGGTCATTTGTATCCCTTCAGGCATTACAGAGGTCGAAATGAGAGCTGTAAAAGAGTCTGCTGAACGTGTTAATGGTAAAGAGGTTTATTTGATTCATGAGCCCATGGCAGCGGCTATAGGTATTGGTTTGGATATTATGCAACCCAAAGGAAACATGATTGTGGATATTGGAGGTGGGACAACCGAAATTGCTGTCATTGCCTTGGGTGGAATTGTCTGTGACAAATCGGTTAAAATTGCGGGTGATGTTTTTACCAATGACATTATTTATTATATGCGTACTCAACACAATCTTTATGTTGGAGAAAGTACGGCAGAAAATATAAAAATTGAAATCGGTTCGGCTACCGAAGATTTGCAAAACGCACCCGAGGAAAAATCAGTTCAAGGCAGGGATTTATTAACCGGAAAACCTAAACAGGTACAGATATCATATAGGGAAATTGCCAAAGCACTGGATAAATCTATCCTTAGGGTCGAGGATGCTGTAATGGAGACTTTATCCAAAACTCCGCCAGAATTGGCCTCTGACATTTATAATACAGGCATTTATCTTGCGGGTGGTGGCTCGATGTTAAGAGGCTTGGACAGAAGGCTTTCACAAAAAACGGACTTACCTGTTTATATTGCTGAAGACCCGTTACGAGCAGTTGTACGCGGCACTGGTATTGCATTAAAAAACTTGGAGCGCTACAAAAGCATTTTGATTAAATAAAGTCCTCAAAAGAAAAAGGTAGATTCAATAGTACGGGTACGGTAAAATATGTTCGATTTCGAAAAGAGTATTTAAACCGGCTTCACAAAACGAAAAGTGAATGCAGCAGATAATCAACTTTATAATTCGATATAAAAATTTCCTGCTTTATATCTTCCTGTTGACCATATCCTTAGCTTTCACTATTCAATCGCACTCTTATCACCAATCACGTTTCTTCAATTCATCTAATTGGATAACGGGAAACATATATGGTTTTTCCCAGAGTATAACCAACTATTTTGATTTGGACACAGAAAACGAAAAACTGCTTCTGGAAAATCAAAGATTACTTGACCTTTTAATTAACGAAATACCTTCCAATACAGTCAATATTGACACTACTGATTTTCGCTACACCATAGTTTCGGGACAAGTAATAAGGAATAGTTATGCCAATCAAAGAAATTACGTTACAATCAACAAAGGGCAAAAAGACGGTATAGAACAAGACATGGGTGTAATAACGGATATGGGAATCCTTGGAATCATCGAAAATACATCCAATAAATTTGCAACCGTTCAAAGCATTTTAAATGAGAATTCCAATATCAATGCGAAAATAAAGAACACAAACCATTTTGGGTCTTTGATATGGGATACCAAAACCTATAACATAGTCCAATTGATTGATATTCCTAAATTGGTTCCCCTAACGGTTGGTGACACCATCGTAACCGGTGCGATGAGCAGTATTTTTCCTGAAAACATTCCTATTGGAACCATCGAAAAATTTGATTTGGACAATTCTAAAAGTTTTTATCGTATAGATGTCTATCTTTTCAATGATATGACAAACCTTAAGAACGTATATATAATCAATAGTATAAACAGAAGGGAAATTTTGGAATTAGAATCAGCCACAACAACCAATGAATAGCAGTTATTTTATAAATATTATACGGTTTACACTGCTTGTCTTAGTACAGGTGCTGATTTTCAATAGACTTAATTTCTTTGGGTCTATAAACCCCATGGTCTATATTCTTTTTTTGTATTGGTACCCAATACAAAAAAATAGGGCATCATTTATTGGCCTGGGATTTCTTTTGGGCCTTTCTATAGACTTCTTTTCAGACACTTTGGCAATTCATACCGCGGCAACCCTTACCATTGCCTATGTACGCCCAACCATAATGCGCTTTGTTTTTGGAATAAATTATGAATTTCAAAGTTTCAAATTAAGGAATACCACCAAGGCACAACAATTCACTTTTTTGGCGTTATTAATAGTAGTGCACCATTTGGTCTATTTTTCATTGGAGATTTTTAGCTTTGCCAATCTTCTCCTCATCACTAAAAAAGTATTATCTGTTGGTCTCTCCTCATTGATACTATGCATGTTATTTGGTTCGTTATTTAGTGTAAACAAAGAGTAGAATAGGGTTTTATTCTATTGATTAATTAACTTTACCTAGAAGAATTAAATTAAATTACAAAAACTTTGAAATATTCTTTTTAAAAATTAAAAGACAGCTTTCATGAAGAAGGTTCTTCTATCATCTATTATATTAATTATCGGGATTACTTTTATTGGCAGATTGTCCTATCTACAAATATTTAGTTTTTCCACAGATCAATTGGATGACCCTGCAATCAAGGCCATTTATGATTATCCGGAAAGAGGTTATATCTATGACCGCAATGGAAAGCTTCTTGTAGGTAATGACCCAGCCTATGATGTTATGGTTATCCCAAGGGAAGTCAAACCATTGGATACCTTGGAGTTCTGCAATCTTATTGGTTTGGACAAAGAGACTTTCGTCAAAAAACTTAAGAGGGCCAGGGTGTATTCTCCAAGATTACCTTCAGTAATTGTGCCTCAACTTTCGAAAGAAGATTACGGAAGGCTTCAGGAAAAAATGAGGCATTACCAAGGTTTCTATATCCAAAAACATTCCTTACGCTACTATGATACAAAAAGTGCGGCTAATGTTTTGGGCTATATAAGCGAGGTGAACAATCGAGATTTGGCCGAAAACCCATATTACGTTCAAGGGGAACTCAAAGGGCGAACCGGAGTTGAAAAAACGTACGAAGACACTTTACGAGGAAAAAAAGGTGTGCAGTGGATTCAAAAAGATAGGTTTAATCGAGATATCGGACCCTATAAAGATGGTGCCTTGGATACTCCCCCAGAACAGGGCAAAGAAATTAGCATCACTATAGATAAAGCTCTTCAGGAGTACGGTGAGCTGTTAATGAACGGGAAACGAGGTGGAATTGTAGCTATTGAACCATCTTCGGGGGAAATCCTTTCAATGATCTCAGGCCCTACCTATGACCCCTCGTTATTAGTAGGCCGGCAGCGTTCTAAAAACTATACTGAACTCTACTACGATTCAATTGCGAAGCCTACTTGGGATCGTTCAATTTTGGCAGAACCCTCCCCTGGATCACCTTTTAAAACACTTAATGCCCTTGTGGCTTTACAGGAAGGGGTAATGACCCCGAATACCAAGGTAAGATGTTATAATGGTTTTTACGTGGGTAACGTAAAAAGAGGATGCCATTGCGGAGGAGGTATTCGCGATATGAACAGTGGAATTTACAAATCGTGCAATGCGTATTTCGCCAGTACTTTCAGAAACATTTATGATAAGTTTGAAACAACCGACGAGGGCATGGATATTTGGGAAAAACATATGCGAAGCTTTGGTTTAGGCGGGTATTTAGGATCAGACATTCATACGGGAAGACCAGGGAGAATACCGAACAAGGCATTCTATGATCGATGGTATGGGGATAACAGATGGGCTTCTTCTACCATAATTTCCAATTCCATTGGTCAAGGTGAAGTGGCGGCCACTCCTATTCAATTGGCCAATATGACTGCCGCCATTGCCAATCGTGGACACTATTTTACTCCCCACCTTATTAAGAAAATTGATGGCAAGGATATAACCGTTCCCAAATTCACCGAATTAAGACAAACCACTATAGATCGCAAACATTTTGAGCACATAGTACAAGGCATGGCAGATGTATATAATAAAGGTACTGCAAAATGGGTTCGGGTACCTGGTATAGAAATCGCAGGAAAGACAGGGACCGTTGAGAATTTTACGATAATCGATAGTGTAAGAACCCAACTTACCGATCATTCTGTTTTTATAGCCTTCGCTCCAGTAATCAAGCCCAAAATAGCTATGGCCGTTTATATAGAAAATGGGTACTATGGGTCGCGATACGCAGGACATATCGCATCTTTAATGATTGAAAAATATATTAAAAGAGAGATTACCCGTAAAGATTTGGAAAAAAGAATGCTTGAAAAAACTTTGGAACATGAATATGCCAAACCTTTGAGCGGTGAGGAGTTCAAGATAAACGAGTATGAGTGGTAAAAATGTCCTGAAACGAATAGACTGGCCAAGCATATTTATCTATATGTCATTAATTGCCATTGGCTGGGTAAATATATATTCCAGTACGTTCTCGGAAGCAAACCCATCCATCTTTAATTTTGGCACCTTGCATGGTAAGCAGCTATTCTTTGTTGGTGCCTGTTTTGTTGCCATAATCCTTATAATGGCGCTCAAGGCCAACTTTTATGAACACTTTTCCAGTCTCATCTATGTCATTTCTATGGTATCACTTCTAGGCCTGTTTTTGTTTGGCAAAACTGTGGCCGGTGCAACATCATGGTACGATTTGGGTTTTTTTAATCTACAGCCATCTGAATTTGCCAAAGTGGCCACTGCATTGGCGTTGGCTAAATATCTCAGTGATATACAAACGGACATTAAAAGGCGAAAGGATCAGCTAGCCACATTAGGAATAATCTTACTTCCGGCAATTTTGATAATTCCCCAACCAGACCCGGGGAGCGCATTGGTTTTCTTTGCCTTGATCTTTGTTGTTTTTAGGGAAGGATTGCCCTTGTATTATTTGATAATTGGACTTTTGGCCATACTCGTTTTCGTCACTACATTAATGTTTGGGACCATTTGGGTGGGTATCGCACTCGGGCTTAGTATTGTTCTTTTCTACTTGCTCAAAAAGAAAAAATTCAAAGTGCCCATTTTTCCCTTGATTTTAGTGGTGGTCGTAACTATTCTCTTTTCGCTTTCGGTCAATTTTGTTTTTAATAATGTCTTTGAACAAAGACATAGGGACAGGTTTAGCCTATGGTTGCGACTTGAAAAAGACCCCAATAAACTAGAGCAAATTAGAAAGACCATCGGTTACAATACATACCAATCTGAAAAGGCCATAGAATCAGGAGGCTTTTCTGGCAAAGGCTTCTTAGAGGGTACTAGAACCAAAGGAGATTTTGTCCCAGAGCAACATTCTGATTATATTTTTAGTACTGTAGGTGAGGAATGGGGCTTTGTCGGCACTGTTACCATAGTGATTTTGTTTACGCTATTGTTACTACGATTGGTCTATCTGGCGGAAAGGCAAAAAACCGCTTTTCCCCGAATGTACGGCTATGGTGTAATCTCAGTTTTATTGATTCACTATTTCATTAATATCGGGATGGTCATCGGTATTCTACCCACCGTTGGCATTCCATTGCCATTCATTAGTTATGGAGGTTCAGGGCTGCTTTTCTTCACGGTCTTACTCTTTATTTTCCTGAAATTGGATTCGAATCGATTAAAAGAAGGTATTTAGAATTTCCACCCTGCAGTACTTGGTGTTTTCTCAAATTGCATCTGTTCAGAATCCATTAGCTTGTAAAAGAAATCCAATCCTGTCATTTTCTCAATCCTATCTATCGAAACAACAAACTGATCCAATGGCTCATTACTTTCAACATTTGGTATTAAAAAAGCAATAATCTCCAAGTTTTCAAAAAGCCAAAAGCCTATGATACAGAACATTAATACCACACATATACAGTTCTATACTTTATACTTAGACCCACTGTTCAAATTTAGTTTAAATTAGCTGTATTACAGTTTTTTATAAACTGTAAGGTTCAGGCCAATTTGAAGACAAAAATATGGTCTTCTCCCCCTACCCAATCTTAGGTATACCGGAGAGTTTTTTATAACCACAATTAAGAAAGGAATAGTATGCTCACTTGGAAAAATGTAATGAATTTTAGTGTAAAGGGAAACCCATTGCCTGACCAAAGAGTTGAAAAAACTGATGAGGAATGGCAAGAAATTTTAACCCCTGAGCAATTTAGGATTACCCGAAACAAGGGCACAGAAGCACCTCATTCGGGAGCGCTTTGTAGTATTCATGAAGCCGGAAAATATAATTGTGTTTGTTGTGGCACTTCACTATTCGACTCAACCATTAAATTTGAGTCGGGTACAGGATGGCCCAGTTTTACCCAACCCATAAAAGAAAATGCAATTAAATACGAGAAAGATATGGCATTTGGTATGATACGGGTAGAAGTAATGTGCAATACTTGTGATGCCCATTTAGGTCACGTCTTCCCAGATGGGCCAGAACCTAGCGGTTTACGCTATTGCATTAATTCAGAATCAATGATTATTGAAAGAGAAAAGATCAATAATGCATAATAATTTAGAAATTACCACATTAGGTGGTGGATGTTTTTGGTGTATTGAAGCCATATTGAAAGAGCTCAAGGGTGTAGAAAAAATAGTTTCAGGTTATACCGGAGGAACAGTCCCAGGCAGACCCACCTATAAAGAAGTGTGTTCCGGTCTTACAGGTCATGCTGAAGTAGTCCAGATTACCTTCAACCCAGAGATTATTTCTTATGAAGATTTGTTATTGGTCTTTATGACTGGTCATGATCCAACCACATTAAATCGTCAAGGAGGTGATGTGGGTACCCAATATCGATCGGTTATCTACTACCATGAAGAAACCCAAAAGACAACGGCAATGGCTGTATTGGAAAAAGTGTCTCCTTATTATGAAAACCCAATTGTTACTGAGCTAAGTCCTGCCGAGGTTTTTCATGAAGCTGAAGATTACCATCAAGATTATTATAACAATAATTCCACACAGGGTTATTGTAGTGCGGTAATCACACCAAAATTGACCAAACTGCGGAAAATACATGCAGATAAATTGAAGTAATTCCGTTTCAATAGGTTAAATTACTTCAGTTCATTTTTCATTGATTTCTTAAGGCCTCTCCCTTTACACTAGATTTACACTTAAAAGTCAAAATAGATGAAAAAAAAACTTCTATATTCTTTGGTAGCCCTAGTCATAATTTATGGGCTCGTAACTTTAATTGTACCTCCAATTATAGAGAAAGGTATGAATCTTGTGGAATATACTATTCCAAGACAGATAAATTCTGAAGCCCAAACACTATATAATTCGCTTGATTTTATTGCCGATTTGCATTGTGATGCACTGTTATGGGATCGAGATTTGACTAAAAAGGTTGATTATTCCCATGTCGATTTTCCTAGGATGCAGGAGGCAGATATGGCCTTACAGGCCTTTACCATAGTCACTAAATCTCCAAAGGGGCAAAATTTTCAGCGTAACAGTGCAGATGCTTTGGATAAGATTACCTTATTGAATTTTGTGCAAGGCAGGTCTCCCTCCAAATGGTTCAGTCTGTATGAAAGAGCTGAATATCAAGCAAGGGCTTTATCCCAATATCCTGAAAGGTATAATGGTAATTTCATTCTGGTAAAGTCTCGAAAAGATCTAAAATATCTTATTGATTCAAAGAAGGTGAATACCAAAGTTATTGGAGGTTTTTTAGGTATTGAAGGGGCGCATTGTTTGGAGGGAAAATTGGAAAACGTTCAAAAGCTTTATGATGAAGGAGTACGAATGATGGCACCTACACATTTTTTCGACAACGAGCTAGGAGGGTCTGCCCATGGAATATCGGGTAAAGGATTAACCGATTTCGGCAAGGCCGTAATCAATGAGATGAATCGGTTGGGAATGATCATCGACCTATCCCATATATCCCCAAAAATGATCGATGACATATTGGATCAAAGTACAAGACCAGTACTTGTATCCCATACGGGTGTTAGAGGCACCAAGGACAGTCCTCGCAATCTATCAAATGCCCATGTTAAGAAAATCGCTGAATTAGATGGGCTCATTGGCATCGCTTTCTTCAAGGGAGCTATAGATGGGGAAATCAAGGACATTGTTGAGGCGATGAAATACATCCGTGATTTGGTTGGTATTAGGCATGTGGCATTAGGTTCTGACTTTGATGGAGCCGCCACCACACCAATCGATGTAACCGGACTCCCCCTAATCGTTCAGGAACTAATGAATCAAGGGTTTACAAAAATGGAAATTCGAGCCATTATGGGTGAAAATGTAAAAAGATTCTTGATGGAACATTTGCCAAGCAAATAAATCCAGATTCATCGTTAGACTACAAGAGAATTGACCCAGCATATGAGCTCATAGATCTGATCGTCTACCTGAAATTTAAAAAATGACCCTGATGTTTTCATCAGGGTCATACATTATGTCATTTCATTTGAATAATCAACCTTTGACACTTGCCAATTTGGTATGCCGTATATTATTGATTTTAAGGTCCTGTAATACATTGACAGCTTCTTCAACATATACATCCTTGGCCAGATTTTTGTGCCATCGATTTCTTTTCTCCCTTAAGTCGGCATCCTTAGTAAATAATTCCTCCTCATATTTCAAGGATTCAAAAGTTAATCTAGAATCGTATTCAGAGAGCTTTTTAAAATAATCAGATTTAGCTTTATCCTTTTCATATTCAGATTTATATACTTTGTAGTTCAAGGAAATAAGATTCTCTTCTTGTTCTGATTTTAACCATTTGGCATTTTCCTCTATCAATTTAATCTGTGGATTCGCAGCCATACGTTTATCGCTATTGGTAATAGTCTGCTCATAATCTATATAACCGTCCCAAAGTTCATAATCGGCTGGAGTAATCTTATCCCATTTCAAAGGGTTGGATTGATTTCTTTCTCCCAAATCTATATAGCTGTACTTATCTGGAACCACTACGTCGCTTTTGACTCCTTCCAGCTGTGTGGAACCACCATTAATCCTATAAAATTTTTGGGTTGTAAGCTTTATAGCCCCTAAATCACCATGTTCATTACTACGAACAATATTATCTAACGGAATTACATTTTGCACCGTGCCCTTTCCAAAGGTCTGCTTGCTACCAATCACAATTGCCCTTTTATAATCCTGCATTGCTGCTGCCAAAATCTCTGAAGCAGAAGCCGAAAGTTCGTTTACCAAAATCACAAATGGACCATCCCATTGAATACGCTCATCCTTATCGTCATAAACATCTTTTCCTTTACCATTGGATCGTACTTGTACGATGGGTCCATCCTTAATAAACAATCCGGCCATTTCAACCACCGTTTTCAAGGAACCGCCACCATTGTCGCGAAGGTCGAGAATCAACCCTTCAGCACCTTCCTGTTTTAAACGACCAACTTCTTTGGCCACGTCTGAGGCGGCATTTCTTTCTGAATAATCATCAAAATTCACATAAAATTTTGGAAGGTGTATAAGTCCGAATTTTTGGTTTCCTTTTATGATATTGGCCGATTTGGCATAGGTCTCTTCTATTTCCACAACATCCCGTGTCAATGAAATAACATTAATTGAACCATCCACCTTTCTAACTGTCAAGTCAACAACAGTACCTTCGGGCCCTTTTATCAACTTAATGGCATCATCTAAACGCATCCCAACAATATCAATGGGATCTCCTCCTTCTTGCCCAACCATAATAATTTCATCACCAACATCTAAACGTTGGTCTCTCCAAACCGGACCACCCGAAATAATCTCAACTATTTTTGCTCCTTCTGGTTTCTTTTGTAATCTAGCTCCAATCCCCTCAAATTTACCCGACATGCCCATATCGAACTTTTCTTTTTCATCTGGGGCAAAATAAAATGTATGTGGGTCAAATTCGTCAACTATGGTATTGATATAATAAACAAACCAATCATTACGTTCCATGTCATTGATGTAATCGAAGTAGTCATCCAAGGTCTTTTGGGTACTTTCCCGTGCAGCCAATTCTGCCACTTTTGGCGTATATTTTTTATCTACATTTGTATCGATTTCCTCCCTGAGTTCAACATCAATTTTGCCATCATTGTTTTTATCCTCGCCAACTTTGACTATTTCCCTACTTTGGGAAAGTTTGGAATCAAAGGTACCCAAGGTAGCATACTTTAATTGTTTTCTCCATCTCTCCTTCAATTCCGGTTTTGACGCAGCAAAAAGTTCTTCATCATATTTTATGTTAATACTTTCCTTTATAGTATAATTAAATGGGATTGACAATACCTCTTGGTAAATAGCCTTAGCGTCTTCCATTCGCGTCATCAATCGATTATATACCAAATTAAAGAATGAAATGTCGGTATTCTTGATCTGGTCATCCAACTGGAATTTATATTTCTCAAACTCCATAATATCCTCCTCCAAAAAATATCTTTTTGTCGGATCTAAAACATCTATAAAGTCTTCAAATATATTTACTGAGAAATCATCATCGATATCCTTAGGCTCATAGTGACCCCGCTCAAGTACATACGTGATTAAATCTAACAACAATTTATCCTTGTCATCATTCTCAAACGACTTATTGGTAAAGCCACATGAAGCCACAGCAACAAGCATTGCAATTAGGGCATAAGCTAAATTCCTTCTCATAAATATCATCAGTTTAAGTTAAAAAACCTTGCCTTTTTCGCAAGGTAACAATCAAACATTACATTCTATGAACATAACCAATCCCCTAAGATACTGAAAAAACCGTGCCACTACTTAACGTGCTGACATTAAATTTTTGTTAAACACCATTTGGGAACTTATCTTTTTTTAAACGTATTTTTACCAAAGAAAGTATACGAAATGAAAAAACCCCTTATCCTGGTCACGAATGATGATGGGATTACGGCTCCGGGACTTAGAGCACTGATACGTTTTATGAAGGAAATTGGGGACGTTATTGTGGTTGCTCCCGATAGCCCACAGTCTGGGATGGGGCACGCGATTACGATAGACAGTACATTATACTCAACTAAAATGAAGGTTAACATTGACGACGGTGCAACTGCTGAGTACAGTTGCAGTGGTACACCTGCCGACTGCGTAAAACTAGGGTTGCAGGTGCTTTTAGAGCGCAGACCGGATATTTGTGTAAGTGGTATTAACCATGGTTCAAATTCATCAATCAACGTCATATATTCAGGGACCATGAGTGCCGCAATTGAAGCCGGCATAGAGGGTATTCCCGCCATTGGCTTTTCATTATGTGATTATTCATGGAATGCCGATTTTGAATCTTCAGGAAGGACTGTTAAAAGAATTGTACGGGAAGCGCTTGAAAATGGTATACCCAAGGGTGTTGTGCTTAATGTGAATATTCCTAAATTAAAGGGGGAATCATTTAACGGAATAAAGATATGTCGCCAAGCTCGTGCCAATTGGAAAGAGAAGTTTGACAAACGCACCAACCCTATGGGGAAGGATTATTACTGGCTTACCGGAGAATTTGAATTGTTGGACAAAGGTGAAGACACAGATGAGTGGGCCTTATCAAATGGTTATGTTTCCGTAGTCCCAACCCAATTTGACCTTACTGCCCATCATGCCATTCAACACATTAATAATTGGAATCTACATGAATACTAAAAAAGAACTTTTAATTGGACTTGCGGTAGGAGTAATTGCAAATACGGTAGGCACTTTAATCTATATTCTAGCATTTTCTGATATTGGAGTTGTCGAAACCTTTGAAGTCGCAGTCGAGCAAGAGCATGTGGGAAGTTTATTGGCTTTAGGGGCGATTCTAAATTTAGTGGCTTTTTTTTCTTTTTTGAAACTGCGCAGAGATCAACGCGCCAAAGGAGTGTTGCTTGCGACTCTACTTACCGCCCTGGCTATTCTTTACTACAAAGTGTTTTAGGATGAAATACTATATCATCGCGGGGGAAGCATCAGGCGACCTACATGGGTCAAACCTTATCAAGGCATTAAAGAACAAGGACCCTAAGGCCAAAATTCGTTGTTGGGGTGGAGATTTAATGCAAGATGCTGGTGGCACCTTGGTTATGCATTACAAAGAAATGGCCTTTATGGGCTTTCTAGAAGTTCTTAAAAACTTAAGGGGCATTTTTAAAAATATAAAATTCTGTAAAGATGATATTGCTGCCTACAATCCGGATGTTATCATTTTTATAGATTATTCTGGCTTTAATCTTCGTATTGCAGAATGGGCAAAGCAGCAAAATTTAAAGACAAACTATTATATTTCTCCTCAAATTTGGGCATCTAGGGAAGGTCGAATCCGTAATATAAAAAGAGATATAGATGCCATGTATGTTATTCTGCCGTTCGAAAAAGAATTTTATGAAAAAAAACATGGCTTTCCCGTACATTTTGTTGGTCACCCACTAATAGATGCCATCGAAAATAGGCCGGGTATAGATAAGAAAACATTCCTTGATATGAATTCTCTTGATGGTGACAAACCCATAGTCGCCTTACTTCCGGGAAGCCGCAAACAGGAAGTGCAAAAAATGCTCCACCTCATGCTCTCAGTAATCGAGACTTTTCCTGAATACAACTTTGTAATTGCAGGAGCACCGAGTCTAAATCGTGAATTTTACAGGCTTTTTTTAACAAAACCAAACGTAGGTTTTGTAAACAACCAAACCTATGAATTATTGAGTATCTCCCATGCCGCCCTGGTGACCAGTGGCACTGCCACATTGGAGACGGCCCTATTCAAAATACCACAGGTTGTATGTTATAAGGCAAATTGGTTGTCTTATCAAATCGCAAGGCGTATTATAACCTTGAACTATATTTCGTTGGTTAACTTAATTATGGATAGGGAAGTTGTAAAAGAACTTATTCAAAACGATTTGAACACCAAAAACCTTAAGCGAGAGCTGTCCAAAATACTTGAGGGACCAGAAAGAAAAAGTCAATTGGAAGCCTATGAAATACTTAAGCAAAAACTAGGTGGCCAAGGTGCGAGTATAAAAACCGCCACACTTATTACAGAAAATGCCTAAATTTGATATCCAAGGACATGTACCAATCTTTGGATGAACAGAATATTGCCTTTTATTTTAGTATTGCTTTTTTTAGGCAGTTGTGTCGTAAAAAAGAAAACCACCTATGGTAAGGAGCGAAAAATCACAGTTGAAGCTTCCGAAGAAAAACCTCGGGTCAAAGTAGATAGTGCAGTTGCCAATTCCCCTATTCCAAGCATTTCATCCTCAAAAACCAATGATATTATAAATACGGCACTGACCTTTTCCGGTGTTCGCTATAGGTTCGGTGGCACTACAACCAAGGGCATGGACTGTTCAGGACTGCTCTATGTCTCATTCAAGAAGCACAATGTTAATCTTCCCAGAGTTTCCCATGAAATGGCAAATGAAGGAAAACGCATACGTGTCAATCAGGTGGAAAAAGGGGATCTGTTATTTTTTAAAACGGGAAGAAAAGGGAAGAAAATAAATCATGTAGGATTGGTGGTTGCCGTTCAAAATGATGAAATCAAGTTTATTCATGCCTCATCTTCAAGAGGTGTCATTGTATCATCATTGCGCGAGGGATATTGGAATTATGCTTTTGTAAAGGCTACAAGAATACTCTAAAATGAATCTTTTGAAATTTATTCCAATAAAACTGACTTTAATGTTG
>JAGLKG010000087.1 GCA_023141835.1 Maribacter sp.
TTCTTTTTTGGGAAATGAGAAATCTGGGTCGTACAGATTGTTATATGGAATGATTTTATTCTTCAAAGACAGTTAGGGTTTAAGGAAGATTCTTCTATAACACCCCTAAGGCCCACTCAAGGGGACATTACTTGGGGTCAATATTTTATTCCTTTTAGGGATACAAATAATAAACATTCCACCAGGACATTCCTCATATTGTCCTGTAAAAGTAGTTAAAAAAAACAGCAAGGGTTTTATGATATTTGTCATTTGCCAAAGAGTTAAAGGGCCATATCTTGTTCTAAATTACGTCCGTTCCGTTTTTGAAGCAGAGGGACTTAAAAGTAAGGCAATGGGAGAATTGAATATTAAAAAATTATTGGAAAGCCCTGAAAAGGGGCATTATATAAAACAGTTGATGACCGATATAAAGGCTCTCGAATACATGTTGGAAAATAAGATGTTCGAAAAAGAGATCCAGAGAATAGGTCTTGAACAAGAATTTTGTCTGGTAAACCAAGAATGGGAACCCTCGAACAATGCGGGAAAAATTTTAGAAGCCTTGGATGAAAGACATTTTACCTCTGAACTTGCCTTATATAACCTTGAGATTAATTTAGATCCTTTGGAATTAAAGGGAAACTGTTTCTCACAGTTACATGACAATTTGAAAAACTTGTTGGATGAGGCTAAGGAAGTTGCGGCAAAATACGATACAAAAATCATGCTTACTGGGATTTTGCCAACGATACGCACCAAACATTTGGGGTTATCGTATATGACCCCTATAGAACGCTACAGGGTTCTGAATGAGGCCATTAAGGAAGTTCGGAAAAATGATATTGAACTGCATATCAAGGGGGTTGATGAATTGAACCTAAAACACGATTCAATTCTGTATGAAGGTTGTAATACAAGTTTTCAATCTCATTTGCAAATTGACCCCGATGATTTTGCAGACACTTACAACTGGGCTCAGGCCATAGCAGGACCAATACTTTCTATATGTACCAACTCGCCTTTGCTGATGGGGCGTGAATTGTGGGAAGAGACTCGGATTGCCTTGTTTGCCCAAAGTATAGACACTAGGGCAAGTACCTTTATTTTGAATGAAAGAGAATCTAGGGTTGGTTTTGGCAATGATTGGGCCCTGGGCTCAGTAGCGGATTTTTTCAAAGACTCGGTTATCAGGTTTAGAAGCCTCGTGAGTTCAGAGTTCGAAACTGATAGTTTGTTGGATCTTCAAGATGGTAGAACCCCAAAACTTAAAGCATTGAAACTACACAATGGAACCGTTTATAAGTGGAATAGGCTCTGTTATGGAACAACCAATGGCAAACCTCACATTCGTATTGAGAATAGGTATATTCCTTCAGGTCCTTCAACAGCAGATGAGATTGCAAATATGATGTTTTGGGTAGGGGTCATGAAAGGTAGGCCCAGGGCATTTGATAATATCCATACCAAAATGGACTTTAAAGATGTTAAGAGCAATTTCTTCAATGCCGCAAGGTATGGTATGGCCGCACAATTTTATTGGGATGGCAAGTTGGTTTCAAGCCAGGATTTATTGTTAGATCATTTGTTGCCCATGGCTTACAGGGGATTATATAGTATAAAAATTGATCCTGCCGATGCGGAGCGTTATCTATCGATTATTAAAAATAGGATTAAGTCTAAAAATGGTTCCAGATGGATAATTGAGGGGTTTCGCAAATTAAAAAAGAACTACAAAACCCCTGATGCGCTAAAAATACTCACGGCGACCATGTATGAAAGACAGGAAAAGGGTTATAATATAGATATTTGGCAATTGCCAAGGGGAGATGAGTTCATAGTCCCCAAGGATAATAGAAAGGTGGGCGAACGGATGAACATAAAAACCATAACCGCCCAGGAAAATGATAGTTTGGAGCTGGTTTTGAGAATGATGCAGTGGAAAAACATACACCACGTTCCCATTCTCGATAGTCATTTGGATTTGACGGGATTATTGACATGGACCGATGTGGGCGAATATTTGGACATGCCTGAAAAATTTGAGGAAAGTATAAAAAGCATAATGCAAAAAGATTTGATTACAGCTACTCCAGAGACACCTTTGGAAGATGCCAAGGCCTTAATGGAAACAAATGGAATACACTGCCTACCTGTTATACGCGGTAAAAAGCTGGTTGGCATTATAACTTCCAATGACTTTTAGGGTATGGACAGGGCCTCAATTCAGGGTATAGATGTAAATACCAAGCGAATTATTGGTCATATTCAAGGAGAAGTAAAGGGGCCTACCTTACTTTTCTTTGGAGGGATTCATGGCAATGAACAGTCTGGGGTTTCAGCTTTAGAACATATATTTTACGAATTGAAGGAAAAACCATTGCCTTGCGGTGGATCTGTTTATGGCATTCGGGGAAATGTACCGGCCTTGTTTCAAGGAAAGAGATTTCTGGAGAAGGAC
>JAGLKG010000088.1 GCA_023141835.1 Maribacter sp.
GAATTGGTTATTCTTTATGATTTGATTTCAAAAATCCTTAAAAATGAACAAGGCCCTTTTTATTTTATTGATTTACACACAACTTCAAGTAAAACATTGCCATTTATTACGATTAATGATGCTTTGATCAATCGTAGGTTTTCAAAGTTATTCCCCGTACCTATTATTTTGGGGATAGAAGAATACCTTGATGGTCCACTTCTTAGTTTTGTCAATGCGAAAGGTTATGTGTCTCTGGGGTTTGAATCTGGACAGCATACTGAGGAAACAGCTATTAAGAATAGTATTGCCTTTATCTGGTTGGCCATGGCTTTCAGTGGTTTTTTAAGGAGGCGCAAGGAACTGAATTTCAAGGAATATTATACCCAACTTCAAAATTCAGCTGAGGGAAACACAAATTTTTATGAGATTGTGTATCGCCATCCTATCGATAATATCAGGGAATTTAAGATGATGGAAGGGTTCAAAAGTTTTGAGGAAGTTGATGAAGGCACTCCTTTTGCTTTAGAGAATGATAAATTCCTAAGGGCCGAAAAGGATACTATAATATTCATGCCCTTATACCAAGAACAAGGAGAGGATGGCTTTTTCCTGATTCGAAAAATACCATTTCTGGCCCTGGCTGTGTCTGCTGCTTTACGGCGAATCAACTTTGGTTCACTGCTTCATATTTTGCCGGGTATCTCCTGGGCCAATGGCGAAAAAGATACTCTCTTGGTAGATACAAAAATCGCCCATTTTTTCACTAAATCTTTTTTTCACCTTTTGGGATATCGAAATAGGGTTTTGGACAAGACACATTTCGCCATACATAATAGGGAACATACGGCTAAAAATGATATGTATAGAAATACGTGGTGGTACAGAATTACTACTAACAAATCAATCAGGGGTTAGGCTTATTTCCAGAAATCCTAATCAAGTGCTTGCCAAACGTTATTTTCAGGATTTACATCGGCCATTAGTTGTGAGGGGTCAATGATGACAGCGCGCACCCCATTAATTGGCCTGTTAATCGTAAACTCTGTTGAAGGATAAGCCCAAGGCCAATCCGGGAGAACGGTCCTTTTTATTTGGGGATAAGGGTTTTCCTTTTCTCCGCGCATCATCCTCAGCGGGGTATAAAAGGTCTCCCTTGTGCCATCGGCATAAACCACCAAAATATCTAAGGGCATTGGCATTAGCCCAATGCGTTCCAAGGTAATATTTGTCTTTGCACCATCACCGGTTACGTTTTTAAGACTATAATCAATAGTGTTGGTAGTTTGGGTCCAATCCATTAAATACCAATCTAACTCCATACCAGAAACCTTCTCGGCGACTCTCTTAATGTCGTTGGGCACGGGATGCTTAAATTTAAAATTGTCAAAATAGGTTCTAATGGTCTCCATTAATTTGTCCTGCCCGATTACATAACCCAATTGTGATAAGAAGATAGAACCCTTGCTATAAGCAGATGTACCATAGGCAAAGTTATGTTCAAAACGATCTGCATGGGTGGTCTGAGGTTGTTCTTTACCGGACAATGCCAAGTTAATGTACCCCTTGTATGAATTTTCAAACGGATTTTCTTTATTCCTATCCATGATTTTATTCATGCATAGATTTGAAATGAATGAGGCAAAACCCTCATCCATCCATTCATGTTTGGCTTCATTGGTGGCCAGGATATGTTGAAACCAAGAATGTGCCATTTCATGGGACATTACCCCAACCAAACTCCCGAACTTACGTCCGCCAGTTATTAAAGTGCTCATGGCATATTCCATACCGCCATCACCCCCTTGGACCACCGAATATTGTTCATAGGGGTATTTGCCAATATTCTGACTAAAAAAGGACATGGCCTCAGCTGTTTTTGGTTGAAGCTTTTTCCAATTTTCAATAATTTCAGCATCGTTCTTATATAGGAAATGTAGGGTGGGGCCATTTTCCATCTTTAAGGTATCGTGCAGATACTCTGGATCAGCGGCCCACATGAAGTCATGTACCATTGGGGCCTTAAAATGCCATGTAAGGGTTTTGCCTTTTATTTTTTTGACCTTAGTTCCAAGAGCTTCATAACCATGTCCAATTTCCTGTGGGTTTTGCAAATACCCCGTTCCTCCAACAACATAACCCTTGTCAATCGTCAATTTCACTTCAAAATCTCCCCATACTCCATGAAATTCCCTTGCTATATAAGGGTCGGCATGCCAGCCTTCAAAATCATACTCCGCCATTTTAGGATACCATTGGCTCATTGACAAGGCAACACCCTCCTTGCTATTTCGGCCAGTGCGCCGAATTTGAACAGGGACCTGCCCTTTAAAATTCATTTCTAAAGTAGTTTTACCACCAGGGGGGATTGATTTTGCTAACTGGACGACTAATACTGTTCCTTCTTCATTGTAAGAAACCTTTTGCCCATCTTGGGTTAAAGAGGTAGGATGCAAATACCCTATTTCACTTGGGGACAAGTCTGCTATCCTGCTTTTGCCATCTACAACCATTCGCCCGTCGGGGTCTTTTATATTTTGAAGACGAATATCCATCTCACTACCCGGTTGAAACGCATTGAAATATAGATGATAGTAAACACGGCTTAATTCTTCTGGGGAATTGTTGGTGTAAATCAATTTTTGAGTTCCTTGATATTGATAATTCTCTACGTTCATATCCACTTCCATGTAATAATCCACATGTTGTTGCCAGTATGAGTTGCTGTTTTGGGCCTGAACAAATGGGCCAAACCCTAAAAAGGTCAAGGCAAGGAAAAAAGCTGATTTTTTGAATCGCATAGTATTATTGGATTTTATTTGTCTTTGGACATTTGGCGGGCCATTAGTAATGCATTGTAAGCATTGACAATTCTCCCAGAGGTAGAGATTTCACCCAAAGTGGCATTATTTGAAGCATCACCCCCTAAAATTACGGTGGCTTTTGTACTAAGTCCTGATTCTAGAATAACCTTTTTTACCTGAGAGGCGCTTAAATTGGGATATTGTGACCGTACAAGTGCTGCAACACCGGCAACTGCCGGTGAGGCCATTGAAGTTCCTGGCATAAATTTGTATTTGTTGTTGGGCACAGTTGAATAAATATCTGTCCCAGGTGCAAACACATCTACATTTATAGCTCCGTAATTTGAATAGGACGCAACCATTTCAGAACCATATTTAGGGTCTAAAGCACCAACTGTTATGACATTGTCGGCAATTTCAGGACCATTGTTCACTTGGTCGTTAGGGAAGTTAGGATTGCTCGGGTCATCTAAATCAGCACCGTCGTTGCCAGCGGCGTGTACAATCAAAACATCCTTGGCGGCGGCATATTTTATAGCTTCGTACACCCATCCGGCATTTGGTGAATATGATTTTCCAAAGCTACCGTTTATGATTTTAGCTCCATTATCAACGGCATACCGAATGCCCAATGCAATGTCTTTAT
>JAGLKG010000089.1 GCA_023141835.1 Maribacter sp.
GGGGAAGCTTCGAATGATCATTTGGGTACCGTTAAAAAGCGAAAAGACGAAATTGGGATATTGGCCCGTTCATTTTCGACCATGCGAAAAGAAATCGATTTCCGCGTTGTTGAACTTAAGGAATCGTTAAAAAGGGAAAAAAAAGCTGTGGCAGAAAAAAATGAATTTTTGCAAAACATGAGCCATGAGCTTCGCACCCCTTTAAATGCTATTTTGGGATTGACCCAGCTCCTCCATAAAAACAAACCATCATCCACACAGATACCTATAATTGATTCTTTACATAGGAGCACCAGTAATTTAAACGGATTGATGCATGATATTCTTGATCAGCAAAAGCTCATGGAAGGCCAAATAACCCTTCATCCTGTTGCTACCAATATCTATGAACAATTACAGGCTATCGTTTCAAATTATCAGTTCGATGCCATACAAAAAGGGGTGCAACTAAATTTGACCGTTCCCCTTGGACTGAAAGAAAAGTACTATCTGATCGATCCATTGAGGTTTAACCAAGTAGTCACCAATCTGCTTGTCAATGCACTAAAATATACAGCTATGGGACAAATTGATATTTTGGCCGATTTACATGAAAATGACGGAATCCGTCTGACTATAGATGTTCGTGATACAGGTCATGGAATCGATACCAAAAACCTGCTCAATATCAAGGAGCGATTTTTTAGGGTCATCAATGAGGAAACATTAAGAATCGATGGGTTTGGATTAGGACTATCCATCGTAAAAAAATTGGTGGATCTTTTCGGAGGTGATTTAAATGTGACCTCAGAATTAGGTAAAGGTTCAATTTTTAATTTTTCCATTCCCATTAATGAAGCTCCTTCCCATACTTCCCCTATTTCGGAGGTTGTAATTTCACATCCAAAGCTTACCGGAGCATATAGCATTTTACACATAGAGGATGATATTCCCTCACAGCTGATGATTAAAAATGCCCTGGAATCGATAGGTATTTCTATAGTTCAGACCAATTCCATTCATCAGGCTTTGAAGCTTTTAAGCAATAACCATTTTAATCTAATACTTACTGATTTAATGTTGGATGCCGAACTGATCACAGAATATGTGAAGAAAGAACTTTCACAATATGGCATCCCAATAATTGTCACCTCTGCTCTTGACCCATCACGACATAAGGGACTAGGTGTTGACTATTTGCAAAAACCCATTGATTTGGATCAGTTGGCAGACAAGATAATCTCAACCATTGGAAAAAAAGAATACGATGTTCCCTTTCTTAAAAAGGTCTATGAACAATATGATAATAGACAAGAAAAAGTTATAAATTATCTAAAAATCCTGTTAAGCGAGTTTGATCATTACCTTTTAAGATTCAATGAAGTGTCAAAATCAAGAAATCAAAAAGAATGGGAGGCCATTAAGCATAAAATCATAACTCATATCAACACCTTAGAGCTAACACGACTTATAGAGGCACTGCCCGAAAAAATAGAAGACTTAAACCAGGACACATTAAATATGCTTCTCAATCAGATAAAATTTATGTTGTGCTATTTCAGAAACGAACTTCGTATCAACTCAATAAATTAATCTTGCGTATCAAATCGTTTTCGTATGTGGCACTAATCGGAATTTCGTGATCTTTTATTTTAACCTCCCCATTCGAAATACGATCTATTTGCTCTATATTAACGACATAGGAACGATGGATTCTTTGGAAGTTTGAAGATAATTTTTGTTCTATCTCCTTCATGGTCATAATTGTCATTATTCTCTTATCCGCAGAGACAAATTCAAGATAATTACCCGCAGATTTAATAAATAATACTTGATCAAGTGCAACTTTTATAATAGAATTACCCTCTTTCAAAAAAATCTGACCTTTTTGATTGGGTCTATTTGATATTTTTTGCCAAGTCTTTTGTACACCCCTAAAAAATCGATCAAACGCAATGGGTTTCAACAAATAGTCTACAATTTGGTCATAATCGTATGATTCATATCCAAAATCCTTGTTGGATGTTATCATTATTACGGCAGTTTCTTTGCTAATCAAGGAAAGAATCTGTTTTCCAGTAATATCAGGTAAGTCATAATCCAACAGTACCAAATCAAAATTGTTCCGGCCAATGAGATTTACCGATTCAAAACCAGAATTGGAAACCGTAACTTCTGTAATCAAATCCACTTTAGAGCAAAAATGCTCTAGTAAGTCGCAAATCAACGGATCATCATCAACAATCAGACAGCGCATAAAATCTTATCATTTGATATTAGAGTTTCATCATTTGAAATCAGCCTTTCATCACTTCCCGCAAATTGATGTTTCCAAACTCCCTAATTTAAGCCCAAAATTACGATAAAAAACATCATAAGTAACAGCCAAAGAAAATGCGTGCAAAGAACAAAAATATAAGGTTGGTATTGGGCTCACTTCTCATTTTTGGAATAGTAGGTTTTCAATTGGCGGATGGTCAATTCCAAATGTTGCAAAGTCCAGGTGCATCTGTACCCAATTATCAAGAAAGTGATTACGGGCTGGGGAGTGGTTATGTTGACAGTTTAAAGACTTATCCCGATTTAAAGGACGGGGAAAGACAACCCTTCAACATATGGGAATATGCCGGTAGGGGCAAAAGCTCTTTTGGTTCGCCCGAACTGCCCATGAAATTTGATGAATGGTTGACCTTTCATAAGAAACAGAAGCCGGAACTTATGAAGGACGTTCGCAAATATATGGACAGCAGATATGATTTTAATGGCAAGACCATTCCAGGAAAATTTATGTCAGGGGAAAGAAAACCCATAATGGCGGGTCCCATTGCCAAGTTACCAAAAAAGGCGGGGTCTTTTGAAGAATTGGCAGTGCTGACTCCTGAGGAAATCAAGGAAAAAAATCTTTTTCCATACAAGCCATTGGCCCATCCATTACAATCGGTCGCACATATGGTGTTTCCTGGGAATTGGAACAAAGCACACCCCGAACATCTCCGTATTGATGTGGACCACGACTTTCCCGATACCTATTTGCCGGAATTTCCACCTGCAATGTTTTTGACAACCCACAAAGAACTGGGAGATATAACTAAAGGGAGGGAAGTAACGCTCAGTAATTATTACGAGATCTTCAATGGCCTTATAACGCCAGAACAAATGGAAGGTTTAAAAGAGCTTCTGAAGCCTACCCCAACCACTTGGTTCAACCACACGCCCCATCGAGTGACCAAAGAACCAAGTGCTGGCGTATCGTGTTTTTCTTGCCACGTAAATGGTCACACCAATGGCGCATTTGAACTAGCACCCGATTCAAGACCCAATCTTGCAAGGTTGCGCGTAGAGACACCCACCATGAGAGGAAACTACAACCTAATGCAATTGGCCTCGAAGCGATCTGTACGAAGTATGGACCATTTTGCCGAAATAGAGGAGTATTTTGATGGAGACCCTGGCATGCAGCAAGCCATTGGTCCACGATCTCAAAAGCGGGAGGTAACCAACAGAATGGGGGATTTTAATGCCCTATTGGACTATCCCCCTGCGCCGAAACTAAATCCTTTGGGGAAACTTATTGCTTCTAAAGCCAATGAACAGGAACTTCTGGGTGAAAAAATATTCTATGGAAAAGGAAAGTGCAGCCAATGCCATTATGGGCCTGCATTTGTTGATGATTACATGCACGACTTACAGGTTGAACGATTTTACACAGGTAGGCCCGAAGGTCCTATAAAAACATTCCCGTTAAGAGGAATAAAAGATTCCCCACCATACCTACACGATGGTAGGTTACCAACCTTGGCTGATACAATTGAATTTTTCAACTTGATTCTTGAAACGAAAATGAACAAGGAAGAAAAGGAAGCATTGGGAGCATATTTGCTATGTCTATAACAAACTGAAAAAGCAATGCATTATGGGCATTAATATCAAACAGCTTTTTAAAAAGTCTGATTTATTGAATGGATTGGCTGCAAGCATTCTGCTTATAGGCATTCTCATTTCCTTGGTTAGATTGAGCGGTCAAGAAACAATGCTGGCCTCAAC
>JAGLKG010000009.1 GCA_023141835.1 Maribacter sp.
AGGGTTGTGCACTATGGGATTGCCTATGCACCGCCTGCTCCCTTTAGGTTTGAATTGCTGACTGATAGGCTTTACGTATTACAGGGAAAATCGTATACGATTGAGGTAACTACCATAGGGGATGTACGTCCAGAAGAGGTACATATAGGGATTAATGGGAAAGAATTGTTGTTGCGCGAGGAAAGTGGTAGTTATAAATATACATTTTCTTCCCCTTTAGAGGGTATAGAATTTTATTTTGTTTCTGGGGACGTACAATCAAGGAAGTACCATTTAAATGTGCTGGAGACACCTTTGATTTATGATTTCGAATTGATTTTGGATTATCCCAAATATCTTGATAAAATATCAGAAACCTTTAAGAGCACGGGTAATGCAACTTTGCCTGAGGGGACTGAGGTTACTTGGAATTTAATGGGTGTAAATACGGATGATATCCATTTGGTCGATAAAGATACCACTATTGGTTTTGAAGATTTGGGAGATGACAAATTTCAATTAAGTAAAAGAATTTTTAGAGATTATAAGTACGGTATTTCAACCTCTAATGTCAATGTTAGGGATTATGAAAAATTAGATTATAGTTTCAAAGTGGTAAAGGATGAATACCCTACAATACGGATTCGACAGGTTTTGGATTCACTTAATCCTAATATCTCTTATTATTTTGGGGAGGCTTCTGACGACTATAAACTGAACAGTATTAAGTTGGTTTACTATCCGACTGGGAATGTCGATGAAAGGCAGAGCGTTGATTTAAGTGTTCCTAATGCCAATTTTGACCAGATTGAGTATACGTTCCCATTAGGTCTTATTCTTGACGTTGGTATTGACTATAGTTTTTATTTTGTAGCAACTGATAATGATGCTATACATAATGGTAAATCCACAAAAAGCGGGGTGTTCAATAGGGCCTTGTTGAATGCAGATGAGTTGCTAAAAAGGGAAACGAAGGCACAACATGCTATAATTGGTAGTATGGACAAGTCCTTGGAGAAATTCAAGGAACAGCAAAAAGAGCTGAATGAAATCAATAAAACGCAAAAGGAGAAGGAACAATTAGATTATAATGAACAAAAACGGATTAAAGATTTTCTTAAAAAGCAGCAGGAGCAAGAAGGACTTATTCAAAAGTTTAGTAAAGAATTGAAAGGAAAGCTTGAAAGGACCGGGGAAAATGACAATTTTAAGAAGTTATTGCAAGAGCGTTTGGAGCGTAGGGAGTTGGAGGCTAGAAAGAATGAAAGGCTATTAGAGGAATTGAATAAAATAACAGATAAAATTAATAAGGAAGAGCTAGCCAAGAAATTGGAGGAATTGGGAAAAAAACAGCAAAATAGCCAACGAAGTTTGGAGCAGCTTTTAGAACTTACCAAGCGGTATTATGTAACTGAAAAGACGGCACAATTGGCAAAGGATTTGGACAAGTTAAGTGAGCGACAGAATATTTTGTCTGAATTAAAGTTGGGAGAGGATTTTTCCAAAAGGGAGCAGGAAAAATTAAACGATACCTTCAAGGGATTGGGGGACGAATTGGAGGAACTAAAAAAGGACAATGAAAATCTGAGGAAACCTTTGGACCTTAAGATTGATAAAACAAAAGTAGAGTCAATTAAGCAAGATCAGCAAATGGCCTTGGAGGAAATAAATAAGCATCAAGGTGCTGAGGAATCCTCTGAGTCGGAAATGAAGGAGGGAAACGAAGAAATAGCCAGGCAAAAACAGAAATCAGCTGCTCAAAAAATGAAAAAAATGGCTGAGGAATTGGAGACTTCAAAATTATTAGGAGGGGGAGGCGCGAGTATTGTTGAAGATGCCGAAATGCTTCGGCAGATTTTGGACAACCTGATTATATTTTCTTTTAAGCAGGAGAGTCTATTCGATGCTTTAGAGGAAGCTGATTTGGATGTTTCCGATTTTTCGGGTGTAGTAAAAAGACAGAGTGAATTACAAGCTCTTTTTGAGCATGTTGATGATAGTCTTTTTGCCCTATCCTTGAGAAGGGCTGAACTGTCTGAATTTGTTAATGAGCAAATTACGGAAGTCTATTATAACATTGACAAATCCCTTGAAAGTATGACAGAAAATCAGATGTTCCGGGGAGTTTCGTACCAAAAGTATGTCTTAAGGGCCAGTAATAACTTGGCTGATTTTTTGGCCAATATTTTGGATAATATGCGAGATAGTATGAAGTCTGGTGCTGGTTCAGGAAGTAGCAAAAATGGCTTTCAATTACCTGATATTATTAAGGGCCAGGGCGAATTAAAGGAGAAAATGGAAGGGATGGGACAATCAGGAAAGGGAGAACAAAAAGAGGGAGAAGGTGAGGGTCAGAATGGTAAAGAGGGTGAGTCTGGAGAGGAAGGATCAGATTCGGAGAATAGTAAGAACGGAGAATCCAGGGGAAAAGGAAAGGGCGGTAAAAGTAGCAAAGGAGGTGATAAGGGAAATAGTAAAGGGTATGGGGAGCTGAACGAAGGAGAATTGAAAGAGATTTATGAAATATATAAGCAACAGCAAATGCTTCGTGAGCAGCTGGAGCAACAGTTAATAAATATGATGGACGCTGGGGACAGGAGGATCGGCGAAAAATTGGTAAAGCAAATGGAAGATTTTGAGAATGATCTGTTAGAGAACGGGGTTACCACCAGGACGCAAAATAAAATGAACACTATTGAGCATGAGTTGTTGAAATTGGAAAATGCGACGTTAAAACAGGGGGAAAAGGAAGAAAGGGAAAGTAATTCAAATGTTGATACGTTTCGGAACCCGACACTTACTAGACCCTCATTACTAGATAATTATCGCAATGAAATTGAAATATTAAATAGACAAGCCTTACCTTTGCGCCAAAATTTTAAAAATAAGGTCAAGGAATATTTCAAAAGCAATGATTGAATTCTCTTATGAATGTGATTTTAAGCTGGAAAACGAAAGCCAGTATTCCCATTGGGTTAATAGGATTATTATTTCTGAGGGACTTGGGTCAAGTACAATAAATTATATTTTCTGTGGGGACCAGTTTTTATTGGGAATAAATCAGAAGCACTTAGATCACGATACTTTTACTGATATTATCACTTTTGATTATTCGGAAGGACAGGTTTTAAGTGGGGATATTTTTATTTCTGTTGATCGGGTTAAAGAAAATGCCAAGATTTTTAAAATATCATTTCAGAATGAATTATTGCGGGTTATGGCTCATGGAATTTTGCATTTAATAGGTTTCAATGACAAGACAAAAGAGGAGGTTTTAGAAATGCGGCATAAGGAAGAAGAGAAAATGGAATTGTTCCACGTGGAACAGAATTAGATATATGTTCGAAGAAGAGTATGATGTTATTGTTGTAGGTGGGGGCCATGCTGGTGCAGAGGCTGCTGCCGGGGCTGCCAATATGGGCTCAAAAGTCTTATTGGTCACAATGAATTTACAAACTATTGGGCAAATGTCCTGTAATCCTGCTATGGGTGGAATTGCTAAGGGACAAATAGTTCGGGAGATTGATGCGCTTGGCGGCTATAGTGGAATGGTTACAGATAAGTCGGCTATTCAGTTTAAAATGCTTAACAAATCTAAAGGACCGGCTATGTGGAGTCCGCGTGCCCAAAATGATAGAATGCGGTTTGCTGAGGAATGGAGGTTGGCTTTGGAAAGTACACCGAATGTTGATTTTTATCAAGAAATGGTTAGTGCTCTGCTGATTGAAGGAAGTAAGGTTGTCGGTGTCAGAACTTCTTTAGGAATGGATGTGCGGGCGAAGGCGGTTGTATTGACTAATGGAACCTTTTTAAATGGATTGATTCATATTGGGGAAAAGCAATTTGGAGGTGGACGGGCAGGGGAAAAGGCGGCCACCGGAATCACTGAGCAGTTGACGGATTTGGGATTTGATAGTGGAAGAATGAAGACCGGTACACCTCCACGGGTAGATGGGCGTTCTCTTGATTATTCTAAAATGATTGTACAGCCTGGGGATGCCCATCCCGAAAAGTTTTCGTATTTGGACACTCCCGTTTTGACGGAACAGAGGGATTGTTTTATGAGCCACACAAGTAAGTTGGTACACGATCAGTTGCGAGAGGGCTTTGATAGATCCCCGATGTTTAACGGTCGAATAAAGAGTTTGGGCCCTAGGTATTGTCCATCGATAGAGGATAAGATAAATAGATTTTCGGATAAGGACAGCCATCAATTATTTGTTGAACCCGAAGGGTGGAATACTGTTGAGGTTTATGTGAATGGGTTTTCGACTTCTTTACCGGAGGAGATTCAGTTCAGAGCTTTAAGCTCGGTCGTAGGTTTTGAGAACGTTAAGTTTTTAAGACCTGGATACGCTATTGAATATGATTATTTTCCACCAACCCAATTAAAGCATACATTAGAGACCAAATTGGTCAACAATTTGTATTTCGCAGGACAGATAAATGGCACTACGGGGTACGAGGAGGCAGCTTCTCAGGGTTTGATGGCGGGCATAAATGCGCACCTCAAAATAAGTGCAAAGGAACCTTTTATTCTAAAAAGGGACGAGGCTTATATAGGTGTTTTGATTGATGATTTGATTACCAAGGGAACAGAAGAGCCATATCGTATGTTTACGTCAAGGGCAGAATACCGCACCCTCTTAAGACAAGATAATGCTGATTTAAGGCTTACACCAAAGAGTCATTCGATTGGCTTGGCATCTGATGATAGATTAAGACGTATGGAGGAAAAGGAAAAAAAGTCTGATGCTTTTGTTCGTTTTTTTAGGAATACCAGCGTTAGCCCCGAAAACATAAATCCAATTTTGAAAAGTGTTGATTCAGCCTTGGTCAAACAATCCGATAAGATGTTCAAAGCCTTTTCAAGACCTAATGTTACTATGGGGCATATGATGCAATTGGATTCGGTTTCTGATTTTGTAAAGGAAAATGGGTTGAATAGGGAGGTTATGGAACAGACGGAAATCCAGGTAAAATATTCGGGCTATATCCAAAAGGAAAAAAACAATGCAGATAAACTTCACCGTCTTGAAAATGTAAAAATCCCTAATAATTTTGACTATTCACTTTTAAAGTCACTCTCTTTTGAAGCTCGTGAAAAACTGGACGCTATACGTCCTGTAACTATATCGCAGGCCTCTAGAATAAGCGGTGTGTCACCCTCGGACATAAGTGTACTTTTGGTATTTATGGGTCGTTAGATTTTAATTGTTCCACGTGGAACAAATTGAATCCGTTTTCAAATTTTTGCAATACCTTCCTGTTTTCGAAATGCATTTGGGTTGTATTAGGTACACTAGAACCCAAGAAGAATCTGACTTTAGAAGATAGGTTCAATTATTGATAATTCGTAATTGATTGTCAAGCGAACCAAAAAAAATGAGAAATTTTCTAAGTAGTGTAGTTTCAATCATATTTCTTCATGTACTCCAATTCGGATTGCCCCAAACATTGCAGACTATAAAACCGTAAAGGGAAAACGTTCAAAAGAAAGCTTACTAAGAGAGAGATGTTCATCTTTGAGGACCCCAAGGATACAATCCATTTTTATGATTATGTTAATATAAAATATCAACGTAAGGATAAAAAAGTGTATGATCATATGTCCTTTAATATTGATGGCAGCCTATATTCCTTTTCTTTTTATGAGACCGAAATTCCTGATGAAACCATTAATTTGATTCCGATTGCTTTCGATGTCCTTTTGTATCAGGTTTTGGGAAATGAAGAAAAGGAACGCTCTTTGTCTGACGATGTGGGCTTTTCAAGAAAGGGTAATCGGTATATTGCCATTGAAGTGTACAGTAATCAAGAATAGGATTGCCTGGCACTAAATACACTTTCACGGGAAGCAGTTTTGAAGTATCTTCGAACTCTCAAAAAAGAATATTTGTATACCCACAATTACAATGAAGTCGTATTTAAAAACTAAGGATTATTCTATTTCAGGAGAGGAGTTTGAACTTGTTTATGATGAGTCCTTGGATATGCTGGTTACGAGGCCGCAACCTCAGGAACTTGATAAATACTATCTAGGTGAGAACTATATCTCGCATTCGGATGCCAGTAAAACGTTGATTGATAAAATGTATCAAACGATAAAAAAGTACAGTCTTTGGAAGAAAGTCCAACTTATAAATAAGTATTGTCTTGAAGAGAAAACGCTTTTAGATGTGGGGGCAGGTACAGGAGATTTTTTGCTGAAAGCCAAAAACAGAAATTGGAAAGTTGAGGGAGTGGAGCCAAATAGGGAGGCTAAAATGCGTGCCAAAGAAAAAGGGATTGATTTATACTCTGGCCTTGGAACACTCGTGGATAGGAAATATAATGTGATAACCCTTTGGCATGTTTTGGAACATTTGCCAAATCTCGATAATCAAATTAAACAGCTTGTCTCGTTGCTCAATGAAAATGGAACGCTCATTATTGCCGTTCCTAATTTCAAATCTTTTGATGCACAGTATTATCAAAAGTATTGGGCGGCATATGATGTACCACGGCATCTTTGGCATTTTTCGAAAAGAACTATTGAAAAATTATTCTCTGGGCATAAGATGAAAGTTGTAAAAACAAAACCAATGGTTTTTGATGCCTTCTACGTTTCTTTGCTTTCAGAAAAGTATAAGACCGGCCGACAAAATTATTTCCGTGCATTTGTCATCGGATTTTTGTCTAATTTGAAAGGTTTGCGAAAGAAGGAGTTTTCTTCTCATATATACATCCTAAAAAGAAGCTAAAACTTATTTTAAGCCGTTTTGCGAACCTTTTGGCCGCCTAGTATCACAATGGGTATGGATTTAGCAAATATGCTGAATTTGGGGGTTTTATAAGACATCGTTTAATAGATAATGACAATAATAAAACCAATTCACAATAAATATTATTTATAACGTAATTTGAAAACCTTTTACGAATGAAAGGCTTTAAAACAAAACGGAATTTACTTTCCAATAAAGTACAAATAATCAAATAAAGAAGATAGTTTTAAAAAGCTTCCCTATTTTTGCGCAATTCAAAAAGTTAACCCTTCTTAATCTTAAACGGGGAATTTTAAATCATAAAAAATGAAAAAATTAGTATTGGCAGTTGTGGTATTAGTGATGGTATCCTGCCAACAGGAAAAGATCGGATATGTTGACAATGTAAAATTGTTGAATGACTATCAGGAAAAAATAGATGTTGAGACTAGGTTCAATACTAAGTTGGAAGCATTAAACAAGAAAAAAGATAGTATTTCGCAAGCTTTTCAAATTGAAGCACAGGCTTTTCAACTAAAAGCTCAAAAATTATCTCAAAAAAAGGCTCAAGAAGAGTACAGTTTAATACAGCAAAAAGGGCAGTTCATAGGACAGCAATTGCAACAGGAAGAACAACAACTGCAATTGGAAGGCCAAACTAAAATGGACAGTTTGGTCGGTAAGGTCAAAAAGGAAATAAAGGCCTTCGGGAAATCCAAGGGATATACATACATATTAGGAGGTGGTGATGGGGGCAGCGTCCTATATGGTATAGATGCTAATGATCTTACAACTCAGATTACTAAAATATTAAATGACAGTTACAAAAAGTAATCATCATAAGTTACTGACAATCAAAGCCTTGATTCTTATTTCAGGGCTTTTTCAGTTTAAGACTGCAGTATAAAAACAAGAAATATTGCCGGAACAAAATAAATGGCTATTGTTCTAGCACCGTCATAATCCTTTGCAACTCTTTGTCCAAATAAAAGCATTAATAAAGAGAAACTTGATAGAATTGCAGCGTATAGTGCCAACATGCCGTCGCCGAATGTTGCCAGGCGATAAATGCCTATTGCACATAAAACCCCTGAAACCATTTCAAACAAAAGTAGAATCCCCACTAGTAAAGGGACTACATTTTTGAGTGGGCTCTCTGCAAAATGCCCTTTCAACCATGACAAATTTCCATTCCAATCAAAAATCTTATCAAGGCCACTTTGCAAAAAGGTGATTGCCAAAAATAGTAGGAGTAGAATTTCCGCAGGGTACCGTATTATATATTCCATGGTTTACCGTTAAGTGAGTAGTCTGTAATTTTTATTGTTCCATCTGACTTGTCGTAGACAATTTACTGACCTTTTTATGTAATAATCGGGTAAGTTTTATAGATAGGTCTGTGAGTATAATTTTAGAATTTCCATTCCGTTCGATATGATATATGGCATCTTCAAGCTCTGAGACTATGCTTATTATGTTATTTTCGTGAACAAACGGCGCAAATTTTTCCAATTGAAATCCATCTACATGAATCCGCATATAGGCCAGCTCCTTGGCGTTGAAATTTATTAGCATGGCCTGTCTCATGACTGTAATGCAATAGTGTAGAAAATTCTTTTGTGTTTCTCTCCCGGTCTTGGCAACTTCCTCTGCCCAAAGAATTAGTTCATGAACGGCTGATTTGTTTCCTTTCGCCTTAAAAGCACTTCGAACCCATTGTACAAACCATTTTTCAAAGACCAAGTCCTCCGAATCGTTGTTCATCAAATCCAAGGCTTTATTAAAATTGCCATTGGCCTCATGGGCCAATCGCAAAGCTTCTTCCCGAACGAGGCCTTTTTCTTCAAGAGCCCTTGCCATGGCATCTTCAGCCAAAGGTGGAAAATGTAAAATTTGACAACGAGATCGTATGGTTTGTATAATCTGTTCTTCATTTTGTACAACCAATAGAAAAACGGTTTTATCGGGCGGTTCTTCAATGAGCTTCAAGAGTTTGTTTGCAGCAGCTGTGTTCATTTTTTCGGCTATCCAAATAAGCATTACCTTATAGCCACCTTCATAGGACTTCAATGAGAGTTTTTTAACAACATCATGTGCCTCATCAACACCGATCTGGCCCTGTTTTTTCTCGATTCCTATTAATCTATACCAATCAAAGAGATTCCCATAAGGTTGCTCATTAATAAACTGTCGCCACTCTTCCATATAATGGTTGCTTACAGCATGGCTCTTTATCTTATCCGAATTTGATACGGGAAAAGCAAAATGCATATCAGGATGAGCGAGCGAATGACATTTGATATTACAGCTTTGGTTTGGGCCATCATTTTCGGCATTTTGATTGCCACAGATGATATACTGGGCATAGGCCAGTGCCATAGGCAAGGTACCCGAACCTTCAGGCCCCACAAACATTTGGGCATGAGGTATGCGACCTTCATTCGCACTTGATGCCAGATGCTTTTTAATATGTGTCAACCCTAATATTTCCTTGAACAACATAAGCCAAAGATAACTTTTTTGATGAAGTAAATAAATGCCATAAAACAGAGGAAATTATACCATTCTAATTTTTACCGCGACGATAGAAATCTTTACATTTGCCATTCATTTAAAGCAAAGCATTATGAGGACCATCGACGATTTTAATTTTGAGCAAAAAAAGGCATTGATCAGAGTTGATTTCAATGTACCCCTGGATAAAGAATTCAATGTCACAGATACCAACAGAATTGAAGCTGCTAAGCCTAGTATAATGAAGGTTTTGGAAGATGGTGGGAGTGCAGTCTTAATGAGTCATTTGGGAAGACCTAAAGGGCAAAGAAATGCTGATATGTCTTTAAAGCATATTTGTGGTAAAGTTTCTGATATCATTGGGGTTCAGGTAAAATTTGTTGATGATTGTGTTGGACCAGATGCTGAAAGAGCAGTTGCAGAACTACAAGAAGGAGAAGTTTTATTATTGGAAAACCTTCGTTTTTATAGCGAAGAAACCACCGGAGATGTAGCGTTTGCAGAGCAGCTATCAAAATTGGGTGATGTGTATATAAATGATGCATTTGGTACTGCTCATAGGGCCCATGCTTCAACAACCGTTGTTGCCCAATTCTTTACTGACCAAAAATGCTTCGGATATTTATTGGCAAAAGAAATCAAATCTATAGGAAAGGTAATGCAAACGGGAGAAAAACCGGTTTTGGCCATTTTGGGTGGCGCAAAGGTATCGTCTAAAATTACCATAATTGAGAATATTCTGGATAAGGTTGATCACCTTATCATCGGAGGTGGAATGACCTATACATTTGTTAAGGCTCAAGGGGGCCAAGTTGGTAATTCTATCTGTGAGGACGATAAGATGGATCTTGCCATGAAGATACTTGCCCAGGCCAAGGAAAAAGATGTTCAGGTGCATATTCCGGTTGATGTTGTGGCCGCTGACGATTTTAGCAACGATGCCCAAACCCAAGTCGTGGATGTGGATAAAATTCCAGAAGGATGGCAAGGCTTGGACGCTGGACCAAGGACTCTCGAAAATTTCAAGGAAGTCATTTTAAAATCAAAAACGATACTTTGGAATGGCCCTATAGGCGTTTTTGAGATGAAAAATTTTGCTAATGGCACCATAAGTGTCGGAAACTATATTGATGAGGCTACCCGAAACGGTGCATTTTCATTGGTCGGTGGTGGAGATTCTGTGGCCGCCGTGAAACAATTTGGCTTCCAAAATAAGGTTAGCTACGTGTCCACTGGTGGCGGAGCCATGTTAGAGAGTCTGGAAGGCAAGACCTTACCTGGAATCGCTGCAATATCTGAAGGATAAGGAAGTTATCGATTAACGGCACTTGTCCCATAAAAAGGTACTTTAAGGGTTTAAATTTCATTCTTTAAAAAAAAAATGCGATTTTCGTTAGTTCCCATTAACGAAAAGAACATCCTATGTCTTTGTCTAAATATTTGTATTTAAGTCTGATTTTG
>JAGLKG010000090.1 GCA_023141835.1 Maribacter sp.
AGAATATAACGACGGTGAATTCCCAACCATGATGGATGGGGTTCGAGGACTTAATTTTATCGAAGCTTCTGTGCAATCCCACAAAGAAGGTAATGTATGGATAGCACTGGATTCATGATATTCATTCATTAGAAAATAAAAAACGGCCCCGATTTCGGAGGCCGTTTTTTATTGTAACGTACTGGTTTAATCAAATTTTCCCATCTTGAATTGTTGGGCTGCATGCCCTGCCGCTCTAGCGGTAAATGCCATGTAAGTCAAAGAAGGGTTCACGCAACTAGATGAGGTCATGAAAGCACCATCGGTAACATACACGTTGGGCACATTATGAATTTGATTGTTTTCATTGGTTACCGAAGTTTTTGGATTTCTTCCCATACGGGCCCCGCCCATTTCATGAATGGCCCAGCCAGGTTCGAGAGATCTATCATAAGGTTGTACATCTTTAAAGCCAGCAGCTTTGAAGATGGCCATAGCTTCCTTTTTGATGTCTTCCCTCATTCTATGCTCATTCTCTTTAAATTCAACCTGAAAGTCCAATAACGGCAACCCCCATTGGTCTTTTTTGTCCTTGCTCAAAGTAACTTGGTTTTCGCGATAAGGGAGCATTTCTCCAAAGCCACTCATACCAATTTGCCAAGAACCAGGCTTTAATATTACTTCTTTTAGGTTTTTTCCATAGCCCATTTCCGCTATAGAATCTGACCAGTTTTGTCTACTGGCCCCGCCCTGATAACCATAACCTCGCAGATACTCTTTTTTCTTGGTTTTTCCACCAATATTGACGAAACGCGGAACATAAAAACCGTTGGGTCGCCGTCCTTTGTAATACTTATCCGAATGGCCATCAACTTTGGCTGATGCACCTAGTCCAAGATGATGATCCATAATATATCTGCCCAGTTCACCTGAGTCATTGCCCATTCCATTTGGGAAACGTTTAGATGTCGATTGCTTAAGAATTCCCACCGATGCCATAGCAGATGCACAAAGAAAGACCAGCTTGCCTTTAAACTCTATTTTTTCTTTTGTTTCCCTATCTATTATCTTTACCCCTGTCGCTCTTTTCGTAGCGTCATCATAGATTACCTCATAAACTATGGAATTAGGGCGTAACGTCATATTTCCAGTACGCTCCGCTGCAGGTAAAGTAGATGAATTGCTGCTGAAATAGCCGCCGAAGGGGCAGCCTCGGCTACACCTGTTTCTATACTGACAAGATCCACGACCTTTAAAATCTGTACTGTTTTCAGTGATATGTGCGACCCGTCCAATGGTAAGCAAACGGTTATCGGTAAACTTTTGGGTCATGGCTTTTTTAAGTTCTCCCTCTACACAGTTAAGAGCCATAGGAGGTTGAAACTTGCCATCAGGTAATTGTTCTAAACCCAAATTTTCACCACTTACTCCAATATAGCTCTCCACTTTATCGTACCAAGGCGCAATGTCTTCATAGCGTACAGGCCAATCGATGGCTATACCTTCCTTTAGATTGGCTTCAAAGTCGATATTACTCCAACGATAGCTCTGCCGACCCCAGGTCAGGGAACGTCCGCCTACATGATAGCCACGAACCCAGGCAAATGGCTTGGTTTCCAGATAAGGATGATCCAAAGAGTTTGCAAAAAAGTGTTTTACGTTCTCAGAAGGCCCCCATCCAGACTTATTTTGTCTGTTGTATTTTTCTTTTTCCACACGTGAAAGCTCTCCTCGAAAAGGATAATCCCAGGAGTCGTCATTCATGGTCTTGTAATCCGCTATATGCTTTACCATTCTCCCCCGATCAAGGACCAAAGTTTTTAATCCCTGTTCGCAAAGTTCCTTAGCGGCCCATCCACCGGTTATACCAGTGCCAACTACAATAGCATCATAGACTATTTGTTTATCCATGGAAGATCAAAATACTTTTTCAAACTCTTCACAGATTACAATCATACTTTCCTTTGGTACACGACTGAAGGGTTCAAGTTCGCGCTTATAATATCCCCAATGTGTCTTTTTCCAGTGTTCCAGACTCTTGTCTCCTTCACCCTCCAATTTGGCATAGGTTTCATCAATACTGAAAAAGGGACGAAACCTTATTGCAGTGGTACGTATAATACATTGAGCTTTGCCTGTCCAATCCGTTATAACCTTAAAATCACCGATTTTTGGCAAGGGTTCTTCCCGGCATTGTAAGCCTAATAGAGAGTGGGAAGTTGTTTTCTTCATTCCTTTTTTTACCAATTTGGCACATTCATTGGCGTCTTTTTCATTGTCGCAAAAATGAATGGTCTTTGGGGCCTCCGCAAAGGCGTCCTCAAGGTGGGCATCTAAATAGTCTCCCCACATATTTCTGGCCGAGGCATTATCCATAGTTGTTTTGTATTTTTATTTTGACCAATCGATGTCCTAATGTTTAAGGGTTAATCCAATTTATTAAACGAAAAAGCCCTTACTTTAGTACTTGATTATTGTTTTAGAACCAAAAAACAATCTTATTCAATCCTTTTGTTTCAGCTGATAATGCTATTTTAATTCTGATGTATTTCCTATCTTTATAAATTCTGGCAATTAGAATAAGGAACGGTATTATAGTGTTTAAATATAGGGTTTATTCTTAAAACAATTCCGATTGAATTTTCACCATAAAATAATCACATCAAAAAGTTAAAAATGAAGACAATTAAAGGACCAGCCGTTTTTTTGGCACAATTTGTAGATAGTAAGGCACCGTTCAATACTCTGGACGGAATGTGTAAATGGGCCTCCGATTTGGGCTATAAAGGAATACAGATACCAACTTGGGAAAGTTTTTTAATAGATTTGGACAAGGCGGCTGAAAGCCAAACGTATTGTGATGAACTTAAGGGTAAGGTCAACTCCTATGGTTTGGAGATCACTGAACTATCTACCCACCTTCAAGGTCAACTGGTGGCTGTACATCCTGCCTATGACCTCATGTTCGATAATTTTGCACCCGATAATGTTAAAAATAACCCCAAGGCTAGAACAGAATGGGCTATTGACGTGGTGAAAAAAGCGGCGACAGCTAGTCGAAGATTGGGGATTTCGGCCCATGCCACTTTTTCAGGTGCCTTACTTTGGCATACATGGCATCCTTGGCCGCAAAGGCCAGCAGGTTTGGTCGAAATGGGTTTTGAAGAATTGGCAAAACGATGGTTGCCCATCTTAAACCATTTTGATGAAGAAGGGGTTGATGTTTGTTATGAAATTCATCCAGGTGAGGATTTGCATGACGGAGATACCTTTGAGCGCTTTTTAGAAGCTACAGGGAATCATAAAAGGGTTAATATTTTGTATGACCCAAGTCATTTTGTACTTCAGCAATTGGATTACATAACCTACATAGATCATTACCATGAATTTATTAAATCCTTTCACGTAAAGGATTCAGAGTTCAACCCAACTGGTAAAAAAGGTGCATTTGGCGGGTATAATGATTGGGGAGACCGTGCGGGTAGGTACCGCTCCTTAGGAGACGGTCAAATAGATTTCAAAACAATTTTCTCCAAACTTACCCAATACGGTTGCGATGTTTGGGCGGTAATGGAATGGGAATGTTGTATAAAGAGTCCTGAGCAAGGTGCAAGGGAAGGCGCAATTTTTATCCAGGACCATATTATTGAGGCAACTGAAAAAACATTTGATGATTTTGCCGGTTCCGCAATTGATAAAAATGTACTGAAAAAAATATTGGGAACTTAGTACGAAGATTAAAATTAAAAACATACGAATAGTTATTGGTATTGCCATTGCAATGATAAGCTGTAAAGGCAAAACGGAAAAAGCTTCGGAAGAAAATACTGCGGAAGTGGTAGCCGAGGTAAGTGATTATGAAAATACCGAGGAAGAATGGAAGGACCTCTTTGACGGAACCTTTTTTGCTGGCTGGAAAGGGTATTTAGCGGACACTGTTGGTGACGCTTGGAAGGTAGAGGATGGTGCGATGGTATTCTATCCACCTGAGAGCCGTGAGAAAAATGAGAATTACGATATCAATACGGTTGATGCGTATACAAATTTTGTGCTCTCATTAGAATGGAAGATTTCAGAAGGAGGTAATAGTGGTATTTTTTGGGGAATCCAAGAGGATGCAAAATTTGAAAAACCTTATCATACCGGACCAGAAATTCAAGTCCTGGATAACGAAAAGCACCCGGATGCAAAAAATGGGACAACCCATCAGGCTGGGGCTTTGTATGATTTGGTCGCTCCTTCAAAAGATATTACCAAACCAGTTGGAGAGTGGAACATAGTCGAAATTACCATTGACCATAAGAACAACAAAGGCAAGATAGTTTTGAATGGTGAAGAAATAGTCAAATTCCCGGTAAATGGCAATGCATGGGATGAAATGATCGCAGATTCAAAATTTAAGCAATGGGGAGAATTTGGTAAATTCGCTACCGGAAAAATAGGACTGCAAGATCACGGGGATGTTGTTGCCTATAGAAATATCAAAATAAGGGAATTGTAGAATGAGGTATTTTTGTTTATTGGCTATTATGGCAATACTCTTTTCGTGTAAGAATATAGTAAAGGATCTTTAAAGCTAAAGGACCATCAGGATAATAGTAGAGTGAGTTATAGAAATATCTGGGTAAGGGAGTTGTAGATAACCTTGTTCACTGCCAATACAATTGTCTACATTTGCGTTAAAATAAGTTAGCCCTATGATTCAATCCATGACCGGTTTTGGGAAGCATGTTATTCAACTTCCAACCAAAAAAGTCACTGTTGAAATAAAATCCCTCAATAGCAAAAGTCTTGATCTCAACGCTAGAATGCCTTCGGCGTACAGGGAAAAAGAACACGACTTGCGAAAGATAATCGCCAGTTCGCTGATTAGGGGAAAGATAGATTTTTCGTTATACATAGAGTTAACAGGGGAAGAGACTTCTGCAGTAGTCAATGAGACTATCGTCAGGCAATATATGAAACAACTGAATGCCATTGCCAATGGTGATGAGTTTGGATTATTGGAAATGGCCTTACGATTGCCAGATGCAATGAAGATTGAACGCGAAGATATTGACGAAGAAGAGTATCTAATAATTCGCAGTGTCCTTGAGGAGGCACTTCTGGAAATAAATAAATATCGTTCAGCAGAAGGCCAGGTATTAGAGGGAGAGTTCACACATCGAATCCAAAATATTGAGGGGTTACTCGAAGACATTAAACAAATGGATCCCGATCGCCAAGGGACAATTCGAGAACGTCTGGAAAAAGCGGTTGCCGAAATAAAAACAGAAGTCGACCAAAATAGATTTGAGCAAGAGCTTATTTATTATTTGGAGAAATACGATATTACTGAAGAGAAGGTAAGACTCGCCAATCATCTCGATTATTTTACCCAAACATTGGATTCTACGGATAGTAATGGTAAGAAGCTGGGGTTCATTTGTCAGGAAATAGGCAGGGAAATCAATACCATTGGTTCCAAGGCCAATCATGCTCCTATGCAGCAATTGGTTGTTCAGATGAAAGATGAACTCGAGAAAATAAAAGAACAAATGCTTAACGTATTGTAATGAAAGGCGGCAAACTCATTATTTTTTCTGCACCTTCGGGCAGTGGCAAAACAACCATTGTTCACTATCTGCTTAAACAAGCTGAATTGAATTTGGCTTTTTCCGTTTCAGCTGCTTCAAGAGCAAGAAGAGGCAAGGAAAAAGAAGGCCAGCATTATTATTTCATGAATGTTTCAGAGTTCAAAAACCACATCAAACAAGATGATTTTCTGGAATGGGAAGAAGTATATCGAGATAACTTTTACGGGACTTTAAAAAGCGAAGTAGAACGTCTTTGGGCCGAAGGTAAGAATGTGATTTTTGATATTGACGTTGTAGGAGGGCTTCGAATTAAAAAAAAGTTCCCGAAAGAAACCTTGGCGGTTTTTGTAAAGCCTCCTAGTGTTGATGAGTTGAAGATCAGGTTAAAAAAGCGAAGCACCGAAAGTGAGGATAAAATCAATATGCGCATTGCCAAGGCATCGGTAGAATTGGCAACCTCTCCACAGTTTGATAAAGTTATTAAAAATTACGATTTGGATACGGCACTCGAGGAAGCCCATAAGATGGTAGCCGATTTTGTGGGGGTGTCAGCTTCCAAAAAGGAAGATTGATCATGAAAAAAGTTGGATTATTCTTTGGCACCTTTAACCCCATACATGTAGGCCATTTGGTAATAGCCAACCACATGGTCGAATTCTCTGATTTGGATGAGGTTTGGTTTGTGATTACCCCAATGAGTCCCTTTAAGACCAAAAAGACATTATTGGACAATAACCACCGTTATCAAATGGTCTACGAGGCCACAAGGGATTATCCAAGTTTAAAGGCTAGTAAGATCGAATTTGATTTGCCCCAGCCTAATTATACGGCCGACACTTTGGCCTATTTGGAAGATGAATTTGTCAAAAAGTATGAATTTTCCTTGATAATGGGAGAGGACAATCTAAAGGGGTTTCATAAGTGGAAGAATTATCAGGTTATTTTAGAAAACCATACCATCTATGTATATCCAAGACTTACTAAAGGAAAAATTGAGCATCAATTCAAAGACCACATAAAAATACGTTATGTAGATGCTCCCATCATGCAAATCTCATCTACATTTATCAGAAATAACCATAAGAGCGGGAAAAATATAAAACCCTTGTTGCCAGATGCAGTATGGAAGTATTTGGATGAAATGAACTTTTATCGTTGATCAAATGGGTAAAAAAAAAGGTCTCACCTTTTTGGTGAAACCTTTTTTTAAATCTACCTGCTATAGAAATTTACCAGTATCATCAATTTTCACACGCATAGTTTTGTCCCCATTTTTGATTTTGATTTTATAACTTTTATGGGCACCTTTCTTTTGGTTATAAGTTACGCGATAGACATCATCGACAATTATCCAATTAGGGAACCTTTCAGCAACTGAGTTCCTAACCGCTGATGGAAGTTTAACATCTTTGAATCGCTCTATAGTTCTTAGTACTTTACCGTCCTCATCATATGCCGCAACAATTCTGCCATCAGGAATGTAGAATGCAATATGGTAAAGACCAAAATCATCTTGATAGAAATTTGAATCCTGTACATTGTAAGATGCAACTTTTCGCTCCAACATTTGAACAGGAACAGCCACTTCTTTATTATCAAGTGCATTTAGGTATTTGTAGTTTACGGCTGTCACTACGACCTCCGATAACTTTTCCGTCTTGGTTACTTGGGCAAATACTTGGCTGGTTAGACCAATAACAAACAAACCAATAATAAATTTTCTCATGATTGAAAGATTTAATGTTTAATGAATAGGCAGACCTATTTAGTGAGGTTTACCATTCGACGTGATAAAAGTAGGTTGGGGAAAAGAAAACCACAATGATCTAAATCAGGTGATTACACCTAGGTTTTGGTGTTGAAATTAGGAAGATGAATGACTTGTTATTTGAACGAAGGTTGTAAAACCCTAAAAGCAAGTTTTATAGCTAATGGTTTTTTAGTTTAATTCTTTTAAATTTTATTTTCTTGTAATTATCCGTCTCAAAGATGACGCCAATGGACTTTTTATTCAGTTTGACCATGTCCGAGTATGCCGAAAATCCATGATAAACCTTAAATAGGGGTTCCCATGTTTTAGATTCGTCATAGCTTGCCATTAACACAAGATTTTCCCTTTTATTCAAGGATGAAGGGGTAGAGAATAGAAGCATATTTTTTTTGCCCTCCTTCTTTGTGTCCCATCGCAAAAGAGAGGATTGAACAATTGGACTAGGAAATTTATGAGACTCCACAATAGGCTCGATAAAAGTGAGTCCACCATCAACACTATAGGTCTCTCCTCTATTTTTTTCACGCGAACCTCCCAAATGGTCTCGGGTATTTACGTAGATGCTCCCATTTGTCAATTCAACAATGGTAGTCTCGTTGCATTGCACTATATCTGACAAATTGGTGTCAACCGCTCCGATATGCCAATTCTCACCCTTGTCGTCAGAATAAATAAGAGCCATACAATAGGCTTTATTGCCTTTTTCAATACTTATGGCCACTGGCGCCAACAACCTACCTTTGAATGGCTCCTGCTTTAACGTTATGCCATGAACGGGTCCCATGGCATGCCATCTCCAATTCGGAAGCTTAACATCTGCTGTAATTTCCTTGGGTGCCGACCATGTGAGCCCGTCATCCAAAGAGTGAGCAACAAAAGCCTTTCTTTGCTCATCGGGATTATAATCCTTATTTAGGATATCATGCTCGCTAAGAGAGGTTATGTTAAATAAGAGCA
>JAGLKG010000091.1 GCA_023141835.1 Maribacter sp.
ATATAGAACATCAAAAACCGGTCTACATAGGTCATGGCAGTTTCCTTATCCACTTTTTCGACCAGGAGCACCGCGTGTTTGGGATTGGCCCCTCCGTTTCCACAGATGTATACATTCCATCCTCCTTCTACAGCAATAAAGCCAAAATCCTTTCCTCGGGCCTCCGCACATTCCCGAATACATCCGGAGACTCCACCCTTAAGTTTATGGGGGGAACGAATGCCCTTATAACGATCTTCGATTTCAATGGCAAAGCTTACACTTTCATCCATTCCGTATCTACACCATGTAGATCCCACGCAACTTTTTACCGTACGTAAGGATTTGCCATAGGCCTGCCCGGTTTCGAATCCTTCTGCGATGAGCTCTTCCCAAATAAGGGGCAATTCGTGTAATTTGGCTCCGAACATATCGATACGTTGTCCGCCTGTAATCTTGGTGTAGAGATCATACTTTTGGGCGATTCGTCCAATGGCCATCAATTGCTTCGGGGTGATTTCACCCGCAGCGACCCGAGGTACCACGGAATAGGTCCCATTTCTTTGGATATTGGCCAAATACCGATCATTAGAATCCTGAATGGTCTCCTGCCTGTTCGCCGTTTCGTTATAAATGCTGGCAAAGATGGATGCCCCTAAAGGCTTACATACTTCGCAACCATTCCCAGTGCCGTGATTATCCAGTAATTCATCAAAGTTTTGAATACCTTTTAGTTTAACAATATCATAGAGTTCTTGTCTTGAAAAGGCAAAATGTTCACATATAGATGTCTTCACCACTTTACCCAAGGATTTAAGCGTTTCTTTTACCAAATCTTCAACCATAGGCTTGCAACCACCACAGCCTGTGGCCGCCTTGGTGGCTTTGGCAATGGCTTTTACACTCTCGTTGCCATCATCTTTAACCGAGCAGCAAATTTGACCTTTGGTAACCGCCTCACAAGAACAGACAACAGCCGTATCAGGTAAATCCATAGCGCTCCCAAAGGAAACATCCTCCCCACCGCGACTACCCAATATCAAGTTTTCCGGATTCTTGGGCAAAGGCATTTCATTGAGATACATTTGCAACAACATATTATAGTCCGTTGCATCACCAACTAAAATGCCCCCCAAAAGCTTCTGACCGTCATGGGAAACATTTATTCGTTTGTATAAACTTTCGGTCTTATTTTCAAAAATAATGGAATGTCCTTTTTCTGGGGGCATAAAGGGAATTCCAAAACTGGCCACATCTACACCTATGAGTTTGAGTTTTGTAGACATATCAATATCAGCCGTCATTTGAGTCTTCACATCCCCAATAATTTGATCCACGGCCACGTTTGCCATTTCATAACCCGGGGCCACCAAACCGTATATCATTTGATTGTATAGCGCAACTTCGCCAATAGCAAAAATATGGGAATCGGAAGTCCGCATAGTATTATCAACTATAATACCCCCTCTAGTACCCATCTTTAAACCACAACTATTGGCCAATTCGTCTCTTGGGCGTATTCCTGCGGAAATTACCAACATATCCACATCAAGGATGTCATCCTCTCCGAATTCCATTCCTGTGATTCTCCCATTTCCCAAAATTTGGTTGGTTGCTTTGCTCAAATGGATATTAATCCCCATCGATTCTAACTTCACTTGAAGCAACTTGCTACTTCTCGTATCCAATTGCCTGGGCATTAGTTTCGGGGCAAATTCCACCACGTGGGGTTCCATACCCATATCCTTAACCGCCTTGGCAGCTTCCAAGCCGAGCAATCCACCTCCCAGAATAGCTGCCTTGGGTGATTTGGTCGTTTCCTTGATTTGTTCGGCATATGCCAAGGTATGCTCCAAATCCTCTATGGTCCGATACACAAATACCCCGTCTTTGTCAACACCTTGAACAGGTGGAACAAAAGGTACGGATCCCGTGGCCAAGACCAAGTAATCGTATGCCAAAGTTTTCTCGCCTAGTGTCGTAATCGTCTTGGAACTTCGATGGATATCTGTTACCCGCTCATTGGTAAGAAGTTCAATTCCGTTTTCCTCGTACCATTTCCTCGGAGCCAATGATAATCTTTGGGCGTCCCCGTTCTCGAAAAACTCGCTTAAATGCACGCGGTCATACGCCTCTCTAGGCTCTTCGCCAAAAACAATAAGCTTAAAGGACTTTCGATCGGCCTTAGCCACAAACTTTTCGCAAAACTTGTAACCCACCATGCCGTTTCCCACAACTACAACAGTTTTCATGCTTCCGTTTTTAAATTACGTAGCAAAAATACGTAGTTTTACGTATTTTATGAGTATTTATATAAAAATAAATACGTAGTTTTCTTGTGATATTCACAATTGTTCACCCTAAAAAATAAAAATCATGAACAGCTCTATTGTCCCAAAAGTGAGTTTAGTAGGTGCTAGACGGGGTTACATTCATCTTATAACGGTAAGAGGACAAAAGCTGATATTATTCCGTACGATGCTTTTATTAGAGAAGAATTAGTAAAGGATATTGATGAAAACATTCCAAAAAATAATGGTGGTAAACGGGTTGGAAAACATTCCTATTGCCAGAAGGAAATCATTCGTTTGATTATTGAGCACGCATATACGCATGGTCATGTAGTATGATTAAAAGGCAGCGACCCTTTTGTCTTTGGGAGGACGCTAGGAAATTGAATATGTAGTGTCGTTCGGTATTCCCGTATCTGTAGTTCCAGTACTTACCAGTGCGGCGGCAGTCAGCTCCAGTCAAGGAATTCCCCTGCCAAAAGGGGCGTAAGTACTTGTTTATAAGTGCTGACAGCCACTAAGCAAGGTGGTTCGTTCTCCTAAGATTTGACCTTGCCCTTAAATCATCAGTTACTACAATTAGTCTCCTAACCTAGGAAAACTCAAAAAAATAACAACCGAAGTGTTTAAACACTGAAATGGTTTAACACCAATTGCCATTATCCAAAATGGCACCTTTCCCAATTAGCAATACACTACCGGAACCCTCAATGATGTTACCCGAATCATCCATCTACTTGATATCACGTCACTGGGTATAATCGTAATCGATGATGTGCGGCCGAGTATCCCACATTCTTTAAGGAAGAAGTAAAACGGGTTCTCGACACAAGCTTAAAACCACATTTCCTTTTTACAATACGGTAAATAAAGGCTTCTTTTTTTTGTCTTTTCCCATTTTTTTGTTCCGCATTCGACCATCTTCATAAAAACACTTTCTAAAATAGAAATACGTATGGGATTTTACATATTACTACGTAGTTATACGTATTTTTACGGTATGGAATTTATCCAATAATCCTAAACCGTAATTGTTATGAAGACATTTGTTTCCGCCAAAGCGACCAAACTGGAGCTTTCAAACATTAAAAGTATACCTATCCGTACTTTTTGGATTACCTCCATTGCTTTTTTCATATGCTTTTTTTCCTGGTTTGGCATTGTCCCATTTATGCCCGATGTCGTTAAGGAACTTGGGCTTACCCCAACCCAAAAATGGAATTCCGTCATTTTGGCCGTGACAGGTACGGTATTTGCTCGTTTGTTAATCGGCAAGCTTTGCGATAAGTACGGTCCTAGATTATGTTATACCTATTTACTGGTTTTAGGGGCGATTCCCGTTATACTTCTTGGTTTTGTGCAAACACCCTTACAATTCCTTAGCTGTAGGTTGTTTATTGGATTCATCGGGGCATCATTCGTCATTACCCAATTCCATACCTCAATTATGTTCGCGCCCAATATAATTGGAACGGCCAACGCCACTTCCGCTGGTTGGGGAAATTTAGGCGGAGGTGCCAACCGTTTAGGAATGCCCCTAATCGCCGCCGCAGTCGTTAGTTTTGGAATAGCCGATGATGTCGCATGGCGCTATTCCATGATTATTGCCGGAGTCATCTGTTTTGCGATGGGTATCATATATTACTTCTATACACAGGATACTCCGGAAGGAAATTTTGCACAACTCAAAAAAGAAGGGAAAATGCCCCTCTTAAAAAAAGACGAAGTTTCTTTCTTGAATACCTTAAAAGATTATAGGGTATGGATCTTGTTTTTCATCTATGCCGCTTGTTTTGGTATTGAACTTACTGTCTATGGCACCATGGACGACTATCTACAAAATAGATTTGGTCTAAATCGCATTACCGCAGGAAACCTGGTATTGTCCTTTGCTCTAATGAACATTTTTGCAAGAACCTTGGGCGGTTATTTTGGAGATCTGTTCGGAAAACTAAAAGGCCTTCGAGGCAGGGTGTTCTTCTTGTCACTTATCCTTGCGGCGGAAGGGATTATGCTTTCTATATTTTCCGTTACCACAAGCTTGGTTTTGGGTATGCTATTTTTAATCGCTTTTAGCTTGACCGTTCAAATGGCCGAAGGTGCAACCTTTTCTGTTGTTCCCTTTATTAACAGAAAAGCCATTGGCTCAATATCCGGAATCGTTGGGGCTGGCGGCAATGTCGGCGCTTTTCTGGCAGCTATGTTGCTTAAATCAAAATCTGCTATAGCCGAAAGCTCAGCTATAGAAGCCAACAAAGCCATGGGGGAAGAAGCAATACAAGCAGCCCAAGCAACAGCAGCAGCTTCTGCTGTTTCCAGCGGATATTTCCTTATTGGAGGGGTTGTCATCGTCTCTGCAGTATTGGCCTTGGCCATCAAATTTGCAACTGCCGACGAGAAAGCCTCGGTGAAGGAACTTCAAGGAGAGCTGCGCTTGTCAGGAGCGGATAAATAACCGCCAATTTATTGATGTCTTGAGCGCCATAAATGACAATTAAAAACTTAAAATTTTTGAATACGGTAAAAGAATAATCAAAAGACGAACGATTTGCTTCGTTTGAGCTATCATGACCAAGTTTCAGGTTGTGGTAGCTCTTTTTGTTTGTGTACCGTACCAATACTTAGTTTTAATTTTATCTTATCTTTGTTCCACTAGAATCGAACATCTTGAACAACACCACAACTATAGTCTTGGCCGATGACCATTCCTTGGTCAGAGATGGCATACGTGCCTTATTGGAAGAGGATCAAAATTTGGAGGTCATCGGCGAGGCATCCAACGGAGAAGAGGCCATTGATATGGTATTGGAAAAAAATCCAGCTATCCTGATTATAGATATTCGAATGCCAATCATGAACGGTATTGAAGCTGTAGAGCGATTAAAAAAGCAACATGCTTCAACCAAATGCATTATTCTGTCGATGCACGACTCTGAAGAATATATTCTTAAATCGGTCAACGCCGGGGCTAGCGGATATCTACTTAAAGATACCGGAAAGACCGAATTTCTAAAGGCCATACACACCGTACAGCAAGGAGGCAAGTATTTTAGTGGTGATATTTCTAATGTATTGGTCAATAATTTACTGAACCCAAACAAAGAAGCTCAAACCAGTGCAGTTGTCAGCAAAAGCGAAGACACTCCATTTGGATTGACCAATAAAGAACTTCAAGTGCTGCAATTGGTATTGTCCGGACTAACGAATAAGCAGATATCGGAAAAGCTGCAAAAAAGCAAGCGCACCATTGAAACCCACCGATTTAATTTTATGCGCAAAATGGGGGTTAAAAACCTGATAGACCTTTCCAAAAAGGCCCAAGAGTTCAATTTGGTGTAAAAACAGCATTGATAAATTCATTTTTTCCTCTTAATTATTTATTAATCCAATAATTATCAGCTCGACTATTATCAAAAAATCACTACGTATTAGTACGTAATTTTATAATTTTACACATTGAAATTCGATGCTTGGCATCCCTAAGTGATTCAATGCTGAAAAAAAAGACACATAAGACCATTTGCTCCTATTGTGGTGTAGGCTGCGGGATTTTGGCGGAACAAGATACCCAAGGGAACATTAGTGTCACGGGAGACCCCGATTACCCTGTTAATAAGGGAATGCTTTGTTCTAAAGGACAAAATCTTAATTATGTAGCCCAAGACACCTCCGATCGAATATTATATCCCCAAATGCGATGGAGTAGAAACCATCCGCTCCAAAAGGTCTCATGGGATACCGCTTTCGAAAGGGCAGCTGCCGTTTTCAAAAGTATCATCGCAAAACACGGCCCCAATAGTGTGGGGTTTTATGTTTCTGGCCAATGCCTAACCGAGGAATACTATCTGGCCAACAAATTGACCAAAGGTTTTATAGGAACCAATAATATAGACACCAATTCACGGCTTTGTATGAGCTCAGCTGTCGTTGGTTATAAAAAGACGGTTGGCGAAGATTCTGTCCCCATCTCCTATGACGACATTGAATTGGCGGATTGCTTCCTTATTGCAGGGGCCAATCCTGCTTGGTGCCATCCCATATTGTTTCGGCGTATAGAGAAAAGAAAAGAAGATAATCCGAATGTCAAGATCATTGTGGTAGACCCCAGAAAGACACAGACCTGTGCCTCTGCCGATCTTTATCTGCAAATTTTACCTGGAACAGATGTTATCCTTTTCAATGCCATTGCTCGATGGTTGATCGAAAAACGAAAAATAGACAAAAGTTTTATTAAGAAACATACGGCCAATTACGAAGCCTGTAAGGAAAGTGCCTTTACATTATCCATTCGAAAAGCGGCGGAAAAATGTGGCATCACGGCTGCTGAAATACGCAAGGCTGCCGAATATATTGGAGATGCCAGTAAGTTCATAAGCATGTGGACCATGGGGCTTAACCAAAGTGTTATTGGGGTATCAAAAAACGTATCACTGTTCAATCTTTCGCTGCTCACCGGCCAAATTGGAAAACCCGGGGCAGGGCCATTTTCATTGACCGGACAACCGAACGCTATGGGTGGACGGGAAGTCGGGGGTATGGCCAGCCTTTTGGCGGCCCATAAAGATTTGGGTAACCCATGGCATAGGAAGGAAGTATCCAACTTTTGGGGTGGCACTGAAATTCAACCTGAACCAGGATATACGGCCACTGAAATGTTCGATGCCCTAGAAAGTGGAAAATTGAAAGCCATTTGGATTATATGTACCAACCCTGCGGTAAGCATGCCGAACGTACATAAAGTGGAAAGGGCCCTAAAAAATGCAAGTTTTGTCGTAGTACAGGACATTTCCCATACTTCGGAAACAACCCAGTTTGCAGATTTACTTTTGCCCGCAGCTGGCTGGTTGGAAAAGGAAGGTACCATGACCAATTCCGAACGGCGTATCAGCTATTTATCCAAAGTCATAGATCCTCCCGGAGAAGCATTGCCCGATGTTGAGATTTTATGGCGTTTTGCCCAAGCCATGGGATTTGAAGGCTTTGATTACTCCAACGCTAGTGAAGTATACGATGAACATTGCCTATTGACCAAAGGTACCGATATAGATATTTCAGGTTTGTCTCACGATCGATTGAAAAATGAAGGTAGTTTTCAATGGCCGGTTCCCCATGAGGCACATAAAGGAACACCAAGGTTGTTCACCGATTTTATTTTCAGCACTAAGGACCAAAAAGCGTATTTCAATGCGCCCAAAAACCTGTATAATCAATCCGAGAAAACCAGTCAGGACTATCCTTTAATTCTAAATACGGGAAGAATAAGGGACCAATGGCATACCCGTACAAAGACAGGAAAAGTCAAAAGGCTTTTGACCCATATACCCCAACCTTATTTGGAAATGAATAGGGTAGATGCCTATCTAAGAAATTTAAAGGATGGCGATATTGCTATCATAAAAAGTAGACGGGGCCGGGTACAGGTTAAGGTGAAAGTTAATTTTGACATTCGAGAACGTGTGGTGTTTCTTCCCATGCATTGGGGTAAAGTACTCAATAATGATTTCGGAAGAGCCAACAATATCACCAATGATATTGTAGATCCTGTTTCCAAAGAGCCCGATTTTAAATATTGTGCCGTAGAGGTTTACAAGTACGTAAAGCCCAAGCAAAAAATAATCGTGGTAGGCGCGGGTGCTGCTGCTTATCGTTTTGTGCAATCGTATCGAGAAAAAAATTCAACAGACATTCTGCACGTTTTTTCCAAGGAAAATGAACCTTTTTATAATCGGGTATTGCTACCGGAATACATTAGTGATGAGCTTTCATGGGAAGCATTGGAAAAACTGAAGAAAGGAGAACTGGAAAAGCTGGATATCCACTTACATCCAGGCATAGGTGTAACAAATATCGATGAGACAAAAAAGGAAGTTACAGATACCAAGGGTTTGACCCATTCCTACGATTTGCTTATCATGGCGACGGGCAGTCGGGCCTTTGTACCTAGTGATGTTCAAATGAACATGCCGGGGCGATTTACCATGCGCGAACGAAGCGATGCCGACCGATTAAAGCAGTATTTGCAAAAAACAGGACTTCCTCCCGATGAGCAACATGTTGTAATCGTTGGGGGTGGATTGTTAGGCCTGGAATTGGCAGCGGCCCTTAAAAAAACAAGCGTAAATATCAGCATTGTTCAGCGGGCTCCAAGATTAATGGAGCGTCAATTGGATCGTGTGGCCAGTCGTCTTTTGGGACAAGATGTAATCGAAAGGGGCATCAATTTGTACTTTGACAACGAAGTCAGTACAGTTTTCACCGAAAAGGAAAAACAGCATTCATTAATGGTCAACCTTAAAACAGGGCGAAGCATTCAATGCAACGCCATAGTTTATGCCATAGGCACCCTCCCAAATATAGAACTGGCAAAACAATCCAATCTAGAAACCCGTAGAGGGGTGTTGGTCAATTCGTATTTGCAGACCAGTAACGATTCCATTTTTGCCTTAGGTGAAATTGCAGAATTTAATAATTCTCTTTTTGGAATTACCTCTGCAGCCGAACAACAGGCCGATATTGCTGCAAACTATATTCTAGGTGATTTTAGTAGTATTTATAGGGGTTCTGTACTGATGAACATCTTAAAGTTCGAAAATTTGGATTTGTGCAGTATTGGCATGGTGAATATACCTACCAAAGATGACAGCTACGAGGAAATCATCTTGATGGATGTAAGTAAACGCTTCTATAAAAAATGCATCGTAAAAGATGATACACTCAAAGGTGCAATTCTTATGGGAGACAAAAACGAGTTTGCCGAATTCAAACGTCTTATTGAGGAGGAAATAGAGCTTTCCGAAAAACGTAACGAACTGCTCAGGGGCACATCCAATGCTGTTCCCTTAAAGGGTAAACTTTTATGCTCCTGCAGTCAGGTCGGTAATGGAAACATAGCCGATGCTATAGCCAAAGGGTATTCAGATTTTACCCAATTATGTTCTGAGACGGGAGCAGGATTGGGCTGTGGAAGTTGCAAACCGGAAATTAAAGGAATATTGGATAAGCAATTGCAATTGTCCTACTAAATCGAAAGGATATGAACGACGATTTACACCGCATATTAATCAAAGGAGGCGTTACCTCTCCTGGGGAACTGAAGGACGTTATTTCAATGTTGGAAGCAGCAGGATTGACAGAGGTACATTTTGGATCGCGTCAGGACTTGTTGTTTTCCTTGAAAGATGCAAACAAGGAACAGATAGAAAGTATTTCAAAATTCAATACAGATATCATTACAGATAGAAGTTACCAAAACATACTTTGTTCCTACGTTTCAGCTGACATTTTTGAAATGACCCATTGGCTTAAGGGATCTACATTTCTATATATCTTGGAAGGGTTCAATTACCACCCCAAACTAAAGATAAACATAACCGACCTCAAACAGCGATTGGTCCCTATCTTTAACGGCAACCTCAATTTTATTGCCTCTGAAAGTGAAGACTATTGGTATTTGAACATCAAATTGCCCCATTGGAAAACGGCCGCCTATTATCCTGTTCTGATATACAGTTGGGATATCACCAAAATATCTAAGGCCATAGAGGATATTTATGAAGACATTCTAGACGTTGATGAGCTTTTTTTCGTGCTCAACAAAAATTTGGACACTAATAATAAAGCCATTGAAAGGGAACTTAAGGTTCCTTATCTAACCTTTCCATATTATGAGGGCATGAACCGAATGGGCTTGGATCAATATTGGTTGGGTCTGTATTGGCGAAACAATAAATATGACCTAGCATTTCTAAAGGAATTCTGTGGATTTTGCCTGGATAATAGCATTGGGAAAATATGTATCACCCCTTGGAAATCTTTTATTATCAAAGGCATCAAACAAAACAAAAGACCCGAACTCGAGCGTTTTCTAGGGCAATGGGGCATTAATGTAAGGCATTCCCAATTGGAAATGAACTGGCACCTACCCGTGGATGACAAGGAGGCCTTGGAACTAAAGAAATTTCTGGTACGAAGCTTTGACCAGAAAGACATTAGCACCTATGGCCTTACTTTTGGAATTAGTAATACCCCTAGCAAACGAACGCATTTTGCCTCGATTATCATCGAGAAAAACACTTCCCCCACTTTGGTCAAGGGTTTTGACATAAGACCAACGTACAACGTACTGCACTTTGAAAGTTTTGATCCCAATACCCAAAAATATGAAGCGTACGCCCATGATGTGGATAAAATTGAGCTCCCTGGTTTGTTGATGGAATTGAGTAAAAAGTACTTTGAACAATTGGGCAAAAAGAGAGCGTATAAAGACCCTATCAAAAAAGACATTATCAAGACCACAAAAAAAGTCCATCAATGTCAATCCTGTCTTACCGTTTACGATGCCCAATTTGGCGACCCAAAGGCGGAGATACCAGAAGGGACCATTTTTATCGAGCTTCCCGAAGATTATTCCTGTCCAGTCTGTGAATCACCAAAATCAAACTTCAAAAAAGCCGAACTTCAATTTGTATAATTGGTTGAGATTCCAGACCGTTAATAAACTTCAGGATACGACTTAAAACCTTTTGTATTTACCTACCTTTATTCAAGGGCATTGCATTGACTATGAAAAAAAGGCTTTTTAGAATATTTGGGGTACTGATCTTACTTCCTTTTGGGCTCATTTTATTGTGTGACTCTATCATTGAATCTTCAGCCAAAGGCAAAACCTATACCTCCGTCGACAAAATTCCCAAAAATCGAGTGGGATTGGTGCTTGGTACATCAAAAAAAACAATTTCAGGGTATGAAAATCCGTATTATTCTTTTCGAATCAGGGCAACGGCGGAGCTCTATAAAGCTAATAAAATAGATTTTGTATTGGTCAGCGGCGATAATGGGAGTATTTACTATAATGAACCAACTACCATGAAGAAGGACCTGATACAAAAAGGAATCCCCAAGGATAAGATTTTTTTGGATTATGCAGGGTTCCGAACGTTAGACTCTATGGTAAGGGCCAATGTTGTTTTTGGACTAGACAGTGTAACGGTAATCTCTCAAAAATTCCATAATGAACGCGCCATATACCTAGCTAACAAAAAAGGACTAAATGCCATCGGGTTCAATGCCAGGGATATTTCAAATCAGCATGGGTACAAGGTACAGCTTAGGGAGTATTTTGCCCGGGTCAAGGTCTTTTTGGATCTTGTATTGAAAACAGAGCCCAAATTCTACGGCAACACCATTGAAATAGAATAGTCCCTTTACTTATTTCAATTAAAAAGTTTATTTTAGGCTGACCAATCACCTAAGATGACAAAACTTAAAATACTACTTAAAAACCTCGGCCCTGGATTACTATTCGCCAGTATGGCCATTGGCACATCACATTTGGTCCTTTCCACAAAGGCTGGTGCCCAATACGGATGGCTAATGATCATTCCGATTGTACTAGCCAATATTTTCAAGTATCCCTTTTTTGAATTCGGTGTGCGTTATACCAATATTACCAACAAGACGCTGATCGAGGGGTATTTAAACCGTGGCAAAGGTTATCTATGGTTTTACGCCTTCATTACCTTGATTACAACTTTTACCATTTTAGCGGCCTTATATACAGTCACGGCGGGACTTTTCATCAATCTTTTTAAAATCCCCAATATCTCGATAAGTATAGTGGCACTTGGCCTATTCATATTCATCAGTTCTTTATTGATTATTGGGAAATACAAATTCCTGGAAGTTTCCCTAAAATTCGTTATTTCTATTTTATTTATAGCCCTAGTTGTTACTACCCTGCTTGTTGTTTTTCAAGGACAGGTCGAAGAGGCCGAAAATTTTGTCCCACCCACAATCTTTAATGATGCCGGCATTCTCTTTCTTATAAGCCTTATGGGGTGGATGCCTACGACGGTAGAGGCTTCTAGCTGGGTAAGCCTCTGGAGTCTTGAAAAGTGGAAGGGTCAGAAAGAGAAACCTTCGCTGAAAGAATCGCTGCAAGAATTCAATATCGGCTATTTTATGACAGCCTTTTTGGCCGTCTTCTTTTTGACTATCGGCTGTATGACGCTTTATGGCACCAATACGGAACTTAGTGGTAATGCTGTAACTTTTGCCGATCAAGTGGTTAGCTTATTTACGACACATATAGGGCCTTGGGCCACTATTTTTATTGCCATTTCGGCCTTCGCCACCATGTTCAGTACCTGCATGACTTGTCATGACGCTGTTACCCGTGTTGGATTAGATATAATTGACCTGTTGAATCCAAAAACAATACTCACGGGAAAAAAGGGATATTTTGCATTGGGCATCCTTGTTCTAGCGGCCATCAATTTTGTGGTCATTGCTATTTTTGGCGCCAATATGGGACAATTAGTAGCCTTGGCTACTTTCGTTTCGTTCGTAGTTGCACCAATTATTGGCTATATGAACTTAAAAAATGTAATGAGCAAGGAAATACCAATTGAGCTACGTCCCAACAAAGGACTGCAAATACTTACGTATTCAGGAATTGTATTTCTGGCCTTTTTCTCGGTCTACTA
>JAGLKG010000092.1 GCA_023141835.1 Maribacter sp.
AATCACAATATGTGTTCGTTCATTTTGATTGTGTAAAAATTCTAAACAATAGACGCCATCCGCACAATTATTGATCAGATTATCCTCTCCAAAACCAGTTGCGTTCATATTTGATTCCAAAACACCTTTTGTCGTTAGATATGCTTTAATCGCATCTGCACGTCGCTGGGAAAGCAGTTTATTGTTCTTGTTACTTCCCTTACTATTGGTATGTGATTCTATGGAAAGTTTCAACTGTGGAAACCGAAGTGCAGCGTCGACCACTATGTCCAGCTCGATTTTGATTTTAGGTGTGATATTAGCCTTGTCCGTTTCAAAATAGAATTTCCGAATTTTCACTACTTTTTTCCCTTCCTTTTCGGTCAGCAAATCATCAATAAATGAAAGCTCCATATTAAAAGGTGCTTTCTCAACACTATCATATTCTTCGGCATTATAGGTAACCGAAAAAATAGAATATCTGTCCTTTGTGGCTTCTATTGTAATCCGATTCCGCCATGGAATTTCCACCCTGTACTTTCCATCATCATCACTATAAACCTCCTTTAAGACAGTACCATCCCCTCCAATCAATTTAACCTGTACTTTGGCTATACTTTGTTTAGATTTGAGGTTAATTACCTCTCCTTTTAAGGAGAAGGTTTTCAATCCGAGTGCTTCTTTTGCCTTAAAACCATATATATCATCATTGCCCCTACCCCCAGGCCTATTGGAAGAAAAATAAGCTAAAAGACCCTCACCATTCTCTCTTAAAATTAGGCCAAAATCGTCTGAATTGGAATTAATTCCTTTACCCAAATTAATAGGTATACCAAAAGACCCGTCCGAGTATATATTTGTTTTATATAGATCCATTCCTCCTATTCCATAAAAAATATCGGAAGAAAAGTAAAGGCTATTATCAAAAATATAAGGTGCAATTTCATTCCCCGGGGAATTTACCCTTGGACCAAGATTTGTAGGTTCGGACATAATTTGTCCATTATTGGTATGTACATAATAAATATCGGTGCCTCCAAAACCATCCTCAAAATCGGCAGCAAAATAAAGCCGGGACGACTTTGCCTCAAAGAATGGATAATAAAATGAAGTGCTAAGATCTTTTAGCAAATAACCAATATTACCTTTGGTGTCAGACATTGCAATGGCGAGAGCGTTCTTGCCATTTTCATCAAAAAGGAGCTCACCCCCCTGGACATTGGAAAGCACATAAAAAAGTTTTTCCAGTTCTTCGGAAAAATACGGTGTTGCCTTGTGAAATTTTGATTCTCGAATTTGTGTAAACGGATTGGCACTTATAACATTGCCGTTAGCATTAATATGACCTATATAAATATCTAGATATGATTCTCCCGACGGTATATAGGTGCTTTTATTTATTTGCCCCCTGCCACTACTAAAAAGAAGTCTTTCTTTGTAAAACCCAGGCGCAAAATCTGCTTGTGGACTATTACCAATAATATTAAAAATTCCAAAATCCATAGTATTCCCTTCGGGGGAGTTCAACAATTCATAATTAAATTCAGCGTTCTCCAATAACTCATTAGTAAATGATGTCTGCCTTGAACTTAGAAAGGCCTTTACCCTTTCCTTATTTGAAGTCTTGGCCAAGCTCTGCAACATCTTGTTGAACCGATGACTTGACATTGTGGAATCCTTTTTATGTATATCGAGATATATCTTTGAAGCATTGTTGAAGTCACCAATTTTGTAGTAACTATCTGCTAAATTCAAGAATTGACCATTCTTCAAAGACCCCTCGGACAATTCTTTTTGATACTCTGCAATGGCATTTTTATATTCATAACCATAGAACAATATATCTGCCTT
>JAGLKG010000093.1 GCA_023141835.1 Maribacter sp.
TTCAAAAAGTAAGTTTGTTATCCGATTTGTTGACCTTTTTAATTGGATTTTATCAGTTCTTATGATATCCATAAAAACACAAAAACCTGAAAATCATAAGATTAACAGGTTTTTGGTATAGATTGATACTATAAAATGTCGGGGTGGCAGGATTCGAACCTGCGACCTCCGCGTCCCAAACGCGGCGCGATAACCGGGCTACGCTACACCCCGAAATGGTTATCAAAATTATTTAATTCTGTCTTCTCTCGCAGAATTTAGCGGAGAGACAGGGATTCGAACCCTGGGTACCCTTGTTAGGGTACGACGATTTAGCAAACCGCTCCTTTCGGCCACTCAGGCACCTCTCCTAAATATCTTTAATGAACTTCGCCCGAAAGCGGTTGCAAATGTACATTTTTCTAATACTATAATGCAACATTTTATTTACTTTTTTTATGCTTGAATTAACTAATTCTTATTCTGGGTATTCTACCCTTAGATGATAGATGTTCGTGAGCTTTTGCTTAAAGATTTTCTTTATGGTTTCTATCTCCCTAAAGGTAATGTTTGCATTCAAAAATTGATTGGCACTCATCTGACCTCCAATAATCTTATCTACAAATTCATCAATAATCATAAAAGTCGGATTCTTTAGACTCTTGGAAGCAGCTTCAACGGAATCGGCCATCATCAAAATTGCAGTTTCTTTGGAAAAAGGTATAGGACCAGGATATTTAAAATCCTCCTCATTTAATTGTTCACCGGATTCCTGCTGCTTTTTGAAAAAATAATAAACCAAAGTTGTACCGTGATGCGTTCTAATAAAATCAATGACTCTATCGGGTAAATTGTTCTTACGGGCCAACTCTATTCCCTCTATAACATGATTAATGATGATTTTTGCACTGTCCTTTGCCGTCAGGTCATCGTGGGGATTCACATTGGTTATCTGATTTTCTGTAAAATAGTTGGGATTACCCAACTTTCCTATGTCGTGATATAATGCTCCTACGCGCACCAGCATTGCATTAGCCCCAATTTCATTGGCGGCAGCCTCTGCCAAATTTGCCACTTGCAAAGAATGATTGAATGTACCAGGTGCCTTATTTGAAAGTTCCTTAAGCAGTCTTGAATTCGTGTCGGATAATTCTAAAAGCGATACATCGGAAACCAATCCAAATATCTTTTCATATGCATATATCAAGGGTTGTACAAAAAGAGTCATCATTCCATTTAATAAAAACAAGCCCAATGTCAGCCAAATAATGTTATCTAAATTACCTTCATGAATTATATGAAAGGCCAAGTATCCAACAATATAAATAAGGGTAATCTGACCTACCGATATAAACAGATTGGCACGTTTATAAAGTTCTGAAACGGTCAATATCGTAACTATTCCGGCAATTATCTGAATAAAAATATATTCGAAACTGTTTGGTACCACAAAACCCAAGATCAGCACCGTTAACACATGTACAAAAAGACCTAGCCTAGCATCAAAAAAGGTTTTCAATATGAGAGGTAGAATACATAAAGGGACTACAAAAATGTACCCTTCATTATACTTCACCATCAGGGTAGTAACAAATACCATTAAAAGAATGTTGAAAAATATAAAAGTTACCTTGGTGCCATTCTCAAAAACCTCAAGGCGATATTTTTTCAAGAAAAGAAAAAGCATCATCAATACCAAAGCCACCAAAACTGTATAACCTCCAAGTATGAAATAATAATTATTGGAAGCCCATAATTCAGACTCAAATTCATCTTTAAGGGATTCCAGGATTTTATAATTATCCGATTCAACAACCTCGCCCTTGGCAATTATCAGTTTACCTTCATCTATAGTCCCCCGGGTGAGCGAAATCTTCGAAAGTTCATCATCAAGTGCTTTTTGCGAAAGATTACTGTCATATACCACATTGGGCTTGACAAGGTTAAAGAAAAGCGATTGAAAACTGGTGCCTAAAGACGCTAGTTGCCTTTCTTTCAAAATATTTTCTATTACCCCTTCGATATCTCGAATTCGATATAAATCATCAAAACCAATTTGGTTGGCCTCGTTCTGTCTTATCAAGTAAACCTGCTTGCCCTCTTCACTTTGATCCGGTCTTAAAAGAATTCCATTTTCATAGACCCTTTCAAGTATATCCAAACCAACCATTTTCAATGCTGGAAGCTGATTTAGATCATATTGATCAGCGGTGAAGGACTCTTGAAATTTTATATCAAATGCATTGAAAACCTCTTTTACCACTTCCCTATCATACCTGTAGTAATTCAGCTGTTCTTCACTTATTCTCTGTTTTTCCCCAGAAATTTCCGCTTCACTTTTTTTTATTGAAAAATCGAAAGGAGCATAGAGGTTCTCGTATTGCCAAGGTTTCCCTTTTTGGAATTCATATTTGAACTGGCCTCCTTTTGGAAAGAAAAACACAATGCAAAAAACAGATACAGCGTAAAGGAAGTATTTATAAATTAAAGATTGGTTTTTGTATAACTTGTCCAAAAAAAATGTATCAAATTAATTATTATCATCAAAAATAGAAAATATAAGTAGACCTTTCGCGAGTACAATCATTTTGATTGCACTTTAATTTATTAATTTCGCATCATCTAAATAGTCCGGTTATGAACGATGTTGTAATAGTATCTGCTGTTAGAACCCCCATAGGTAGTTTTATGGGTTCGCTTTCAACAATCCCTGCCCCTAAATTGGGTGCTTTTGCCATAATGGGTGCTTTGGACAAAATACAATTGGATCCCAAACACGTCGAAGAAGTTCTAATGGGTAATGTAATCCAGGCCGGAACTGGTCAAGCACCAGCTAGGCAGGCAGCTATATATGCGGGTATTCCCAGTAACGTTCCATGTACCACAGTGAACAAAGTATGTGCTTCGGGTATGAAAGCTGTGATGCAAGCGGCACAGGCAATTGCCTTGGGTGATATTTCAATTGCCGTTGCAGGTGGTATGGAAAATATGAGCCTTATACCACATTACATGTATATGAGAACAGGATTGAGGTTTGGTCCCACCTCATTGATAGATGGCATGCAAAAAGATGGACTCGTAGACGCATATGATCAAAATGCCATGGGGGTTTATGCAGATGCTTGTGCTGTGGAACACAAATTCGGACGTGAGGATCAAGATGATTTTGCGATTCAGTCTTATAAAAGATCCGCTGAGGCATGGAAAAGTGGAAAATTTGCCAATGAAGTCATTCCCGTAGAAGTGCCACAAAGGAGAGGGGAACCTATTGTTATTGATGAAGATGAAGAATATAAGAATGTTAAAATAGAAAAAATTCCAGCTTTACGCCCTGCGTTTACCAAAGATGGTACCGTGACAGCGGCCAATGCCTCCACAATCAATGATGGTGCAGCGGCAATGGTCCTAATGAGTGCTGATAAAGCAAGAGAATTGAATATCAGCCCTTTAGCTACAATAAAAGGTTATGCAGATGCTGCCCAGGAACCGAAATGGTTTACAACCACACCGGCCAAGGCATTGCCAAAAGCTCTTGCCAAAGCTGGGGTTTCGCTGGAAGACGTAGATTATTTTGAGTTCAATGAAGCTTTTTCCGTCGTAGGCCTTGCCAATATGAAATTATTGGGTCTAAATGACAAGAACGTGAACGTAAATGGTGGAGCAGTCTCCTTGGGCCATCCTTTGGGATGTTCAGGAGCTCGAATCATGATTACGTTACTTAATGTTTTGGAACAAAACAATTCCAAAATCGGGGCTGCGGCAATTTGCAATGGCGGAGGTGGGGCATCGGCTATTATATTGGATAGAAATTAATTTGTTCCTGAAGAATCTATGCACTACGGTATTTGCAATTTGAGTATTGTCCCCATAAGGTTAATTGCAGAGAACTCTGCAGAAATGGTTTCGCAACTACTGTATGGCGAGCATTATAAAATATTGGAACAACGCAAACAGTGGAGTAAAATACGTACGGCATTTGACAATTGCGAAGGATGGGTCCAGAACCTTCAAATAACTTTATTGACAGAGAGTGAATACCAAGAATTGGATGATACAGCTTCTCCCCAATATACGGCTGATCTTGTTTCATTTATTGAAACCGAAAAAAACTATTTATTACCTATCGTAATGGGCTCGATAATCAACACGTCTTCAAATCATGGTTATGAAGGAAGCTTGGTTTCTGCAAAAAAGGAAAAAACCAACCTAATTAAAACAGCTGTACACTATTTAAACACGCCCTATTTGTGGGGTGGAAAGACCCCTTTTGGCCTAGACAGTTCCGGTTTTACACAAATGGTATATAAAATCAATGGATATGGACTGCTACGCAAAGCTGCGGAACAGGCAACTCAGGGAGATCCGCTAAGTTTTATTGAAGAATGTGAAGTAGGCGATTTGGCATTTTTCGACAATAGCGAAGGAATCATTGATCATGTGGGAATCATTATGGATAACAATTACATTATCCACGCACATGGCAAAGTCCGAATTGATCGAATTGATCATACTGGGATTTTCAATAACGACACCAAAACGTATACCCACCAGCTCAGGGTAATAAAACAGCTTATATAAAAAACCCCGACTCAGGGCCAGGGTCTTTATAAATCTTGTTTTTGGAAAGTTTATTCTCCCAATAACTTTTTCAACCTCAAGAAGTTCTCATTATCACCCATGGCTCCATAGATATTCTTCAATTGCGTTAAAATCCCTTGGTTGTCTGGGTTTGTTTTCAAAGCATCTTCCAATACAATAGACCCTTCTCTGAACAAATCATCCTTTTGTTGTTTTAATTCATCATATCTAGCAATGTCAGCCCGGGAATTCCCTAAAGTATTCATTTCATCAATAAGTCCATTGCCTTCATTTACATATGTGGTAGAAAGATTTAACTGGGCATTCGTATATCCAGGGTTTATTTCCAAAGCTTTTCTATAGGATACCCTTGCTTCTTCAAGATTGTTTTGCTCCATATTGATTACCCCGATATTGTAATGCAAATCAGGATTGTCGGGAGCCACAGTAGCAGCTTCAGCCATCAATGCCTTGAATTTTTCCTTATCTCCCATCTTATAGTACAAGTTAGCCTCATTCAATATCAGGTTTACATCCTTAGGATCATTTGCCCTTGCTGCCTTGTATGCTTCTAATGCCTTATCATCTTGACCCAATTGCGTATAGATCAAAGCCGTGTTTTTGACTATCTCAGCAGTTTTCGATGGGGTATTTTCATCAATCGGGTCTTTAAAGGTACCAGATTTAACCATCAAATCTCTTTGCATTTCATCCATTTCCTCAACCTCTCCCGACTCAATGTTAGTGGCTTTATAGACAACGCCACTACCATCATAGCCCAAAACCTGAAGTTCATCATAATAGGTCAATGCCTGCTCCCAATGCCCGCCATTTACGGCACTACTTGCCGCATAGTAGAGATAAGAGGTATCCTTTGGGCTAAGTTTATAGCTCATATAAAGTTTCTCACCAGCCTCTTTGAACTTCTTATTACCATTATCCGTAACCGCCGAATTTACTAAATCAGCCGTAACCGAAGCCATATGTTGCTCAATATCCTTAGCGTACTTGGCTTTTCCACTTTGTGTTTCAATTTCATCTGCTTTATTAAATGATGAAATTGCTTCTTCAAAGGCACTATCATCTCCTTTCTTAGCTAAATCTGCATAAATTTTTCCTCTTACAAAGTGGTATTGCGCTTGAATCTTTACATCTGCTGAAGAAACTGACCCCTCTGCAGCTTCAAGAGCACTTTTAGCACCAGCGGAATCACCTTCTTTAAGGGCTTTTTCTGCCGCTTTTATCTCATTTTTCTGAGCAAATCCGACCATCGTAAAAGATATGGCCATAAATATTAGAATTTTATTTTTCATTTCGATATAATTAAAATATTAGTAGTGTTTATTATTCCTTTGTTTCATCTGTGCCTCTATTATCAATAGCCGTGCCATCTTCAGTTTCGACCTCTATATCCATGATGTCGGCTTCTTCAACAGCGTCATCATCTTTCATGACCTTCGCAACAGCGGCAATACTATCATTACCTTTTATATTGATAAGTTTAACCCCCTGGGTTGCCCTACCCATGACCCTAAGATCCTCAACACTCATTCTAATGGCAATTCCCGATTTGTTGATTATCATTAGGTCATCTGAATCAGAGACATTTTTTATAGCTACCAAGCCCCCTGTCTTTTCTGTAATGGAAATGGTCTTAACCCCTTTACCACCACGATTAGTAACTCTATAATCGTCAATACTTGAACGTTTGCCATAACCATTTTCTGATACAACAAGAATTTCTTCATCAAAATTATGAACAGATACCATTCCGATTACCTCATCATTGTCATTTGCCAATCGAATACCCCTTACACCAGAAGCATTACGTCCCATGGGCCTTGTCTTGCCTTCCTCAAACCTAATGGCTTTTCCAGATTTTAGACCAAGAAAGATCTGACTGGTTCCTGTTGTGAGTTTTGCTTCCAATAATTCATCATCTTCCCGAATACCTATGGCATTAATCCCATTTTGACGAGGTCGGGAATACTGTTCCAGCGATGTCTTCTTGACCGTTCCTTTTTTGGTGGCCATAATAACAAAATGATTGTTCACATACTCCTCATCTTTTAAGTCTTGGGTACAAATGAATGCCTTGACCTTGTCACCCTGTTCAATGTTGATCAAATTCTGAATGGCCCTTCCCTTCGAAGTTCGGCTACCTTCCGGAATCTCGTAAACTCGCATCCAGAAACATTTACCTTTCTGTGTAAAGAACAACATATATTGATGGTTGGTACCTACAAACAAATGCTCTAAGAAATCTTCATTACGCGTCGAGGAAGCTTTTTGTCCAACTCCTCCCCTGTTTTGCGTTTTATATTCCGTAAGAGGGGTTCTTTTTATGTAACCGGCATGTGATATTGTAATCACCACTTGCTCGTTGGGTATCATATCTTCGATGCTCAAATCCCCACCCGCAAAATTAATTTCCGAACGCCTTTCATCACCATATTTATTCTTAACCTCAAGGAGCTCGTCTTTTATGATTTGCATTCTTCGCTCCTTTTTATCCAAGATATCCTTTAACTCTGCAATAGTTTTGATAATTTCATCATATTCAGACCTTAATTTATCCTGTTCCAGTCCGGTAAGTTGACGAAGACGCATCTCTACGATCGCTTTAGCTTGAATCTCACTCAATTCAAATCTTACAATCAAATTCTCCCTAGCTTCATCCGCATTGGAAGACCCCCGGATTATGGATATGACCTCATCAATGTTGTCGGAAGCAATAATGAGTCCCTCAAGTATATGGGCCCTGTCCTGTGCTTTTTTCAGTTCGAACTTGGTCCTTCTGACAACCACTTCATGCCTATGCTCCACAAAATAGTGAATCATGTCCCTTACATTCAACATTTGTGGCCTACCATTGACCAAAGCAATGTTATTCACGCTGAATGAGGATTGTAGTGCTGTATATTTATAGAGCGTATTAAGAACAATATTGGGTATAGCATCTCTTTTAAGAATATAAACGATACGCATTCCCTTTCTATCTGACTCATCCCTAATTGTGGATATGCCCTCAATTTTCTTATCATTGATCAAATCAGCCGTTTTTTTGATCATGTCCGCTTTATTGACTTGATACGGAATTTCAGTTACAATGATGCATTCCCGACCTTGCACTTCTTCAAAAGAGGTTCTGGCTCGCATTACAACCCTTCCCTTTCCGGTGTGAAAAGCTTCCTTAACACCATCATACCCATAAATTATCCCTCCAGTTGGGAAATCTGGGGCTTTAATATGGGTGATTAGCTCATCTATCTCTATATCATTATTGTCTATATAGGCAACTGTACCATCAACCACTTCCGAAAGATTATGTGGAGGCATATTGGTTGCCATACCAACAGCGATACCCGAAGCACCATTGACCAATAAATTGGGTATTCTGGTAGGTAGGACTGTTGGCTCCTGGAGCGAATCATCAAAATTGAGTTGATGATCAACTGTATCCTTATCAATATCTGCCAACATATCATCGGCTATCTTACGCATGCGGGCTTCAGTATATCGCATTGCCGCAGGGCTATCCCCATCAATTGACCCAAAGTTACCTTGGCCGTCTACCAACATATACCTCAAACTCCATTCTTGGGCCATACGGACCATGGAATCATACACGGAGGTATCACCATGTGGATGGTATTTACCCAAAACCTCACCAACAATACGGGCAGATTTTTTATGTGCACTATTGGAACGAACACCCAGTTCGTGCATTCCGAACAAAACCCTTCTGTGTACGGGTTTCAAACCATCTCTGACATCTGGTAAAGCACGTGACACAATGACCGACATTGAGTAATCAATGTAGGCAGACTTCATTTCGTCTTCAATGTTGATAGGAATCAATTTTTCTCCTTCTGCCATTCTTATATTTTATCTATTTGACTTAGTTAAAAAAAACATGCCAATATACGTAAATTCAAAGCTCTCAATGTATATATCAAACACTTTATTCAAAAATTTATTAACACTTTATGACTCTACTTTAGTTGATAGTTTAGATGTTAAATATTTTGTGATTCAAGGCTTTTTTCGTCATTTAGAATATGTTTATCGATTATAGGTACGGTATTTGAACAAGATTGGTATAGTTTTACTAATTTTATTGCAGAAAGAATAATATATGGATGATAATTTTTCACCAAGGGTAAAAGATGTAATTGCCTACAGCAAAGAAGAAGCATTAAGATTGGGCCATGATTTTATTGGTACTGAGCATTTAATGCTTGGGCTTTTGCGTGATGGAAATGGGAAAGCAATAAGCATTCTTGATGCTTTGGAAGTAGATTTGGACCATTTGCGAAGAAAAGTGGAAATACTTAGTCCATCTAACCCAAATCCAAGTAATGTTCAAAAAGACAAAAAAAACTTGCATTTAACAAGACAAGCGGAACGTGCTTTGAAAACAACTTTTCTAGAGGCAAAACTTTTTCAAAGTTCTTCAATCAATACAGCACATTTACTATTGTGTATTCTTAGAAACGAAAATGACCCAACGACCAAGTTGCTTCACAAACTTAAGGTTGATTATGATGGGGTTAAGGAGCAATTCAAGTTTATGATTACCAGTGATGATGACATTGTTGATGCACCCACCTCAGAATCTTTCCCTAGTGATTCAGATGATGCGCACGAAAGTAAGGAAAGTACATTCGGCACTACATCGGGGCAAAAAGGGAACAAAAAATCAAAAACACCTGTTCTTGATAACTTTGGAAGAGATCTCACCCAAATGGCAGAGGAAAATAAATTGGATCCCGTTGTTGGTCGTGAAAAAGAGATTGAAAGGGTTTCCCAGGTCCTTAGCCGAAGAAAGAAGAACAACCCATTGTTGATTGGTGAACCCGGCGTAGGCAAAAGTGCTATTGCCGAAGGTCTTGCACTACGTATTATCAATAAAAAAGTTTCTAGAATACTTTATAACAAACGAGTGGTGACCCTTGATTTGGCTTCACTTGTTGCAGGAACAAAATATAGAGGACAATTCGAGGAGCGGATGAAAGCTGTAATGAATGAGCTTGAAAAGAATGAAGATGTTATTCTCTTCATAGATGAAATACATACCATTGTAGGTGCCGGGGGGGCTACTGGGAGCCTTGATGCATCCAACATGTTCAAACCTGCATTGGCAAGAGGAGAAATTCAATGTATTGGCGCGACAACATTAGATGAATATAGACAGTATATTGAAAAAGACGGGGCATTGGAACGAAGATTCCAAAAAGTCCTAGTAGAACCCACTACGGTCAGTGAAACCATAGAAATATTGCAAAATATTAAAGGGAAATATGAAGATCACCATAATGTCAGTTATACTCAAGAGGCCATTATTGCCTGTGTCAAATTGACCAATAGATATATGACGGATAGGTTTCTTCCAGATAAGGCCATTGATGCCTTGGATGAAGCTGGTTCTAGGGTTCATATTGTCAATATGGACGTCCCCAAACAGATTTTAGAGCTGGAGAAGCAGCTTGAAGATGTACGGGAATTGAAAAATAGTGTGGTCAAAAAACAAAAATATGAAGAGGCTGCCAAACTACGTGATGACGAAAAAAGATTGGAAAAAGAACTCGCCATAGCACAGGAAAAATGGGAAGAGGATAGCAAATTACATAAAGAGGTGGTTTCTGAGGACAACGTTGCCGATGTAGTATCTATGATGAGTGGTATTCCTGTTAATAGAATAGCACAGACCGAGAGCAATAAACTAGCTGAATTACCCAATCTCATTAAGGCTAATGTAATAGGACAGGATGAAGCTGTTGCCAAAGTCGCCAAGGCCATTCAACGTAATCGTGCAGGACTCAAAGACCCAAACAAGCCTATTGGTTCATTCATTTTCTTGGGCCAGACCGGAGTTGGTAAGACACAGCTTGCCAAAGTTTTGGCCAAAGAACTATTTGATTCGGAAGATGCATTGATACGAATTGATATGAGTGAGTACATGGAGAAATTTGCCATTTCCAGATTGGTTGGGGCACCTCCGGGGTATGTAGGCTATGAAGAAGGAGGGCAATTGACCGAGAAAGTACGTCGCAAGCCATACTCTGTAATACTTTTGGATGAAGTTGAAAAGGCGCATCCCGATGTCTTTAATATGATGCTTCAGGTTTTGGATGATGGCTTTCTAACCGATAGTTTAGGTAGGAAAATTGATTTTAGGAATACGATCATTATCATGACCTCTAATATTGGGTCTAGACAGCTCAAAGATTTTGGTCAAGGTGTTGGGTTCGGTACCGCTGCCAAAAAATCCCAGGTCGACAGTCATCAAAAAAGCGTCATAGAAAATGCATTGAAGAAAGCTTTTGCACCCGAATTCTTGAATAGGATCGATGATGTTGTCATATTCAATGCCTTGGAAAGAGAGGATATACATAAAATCATCGATATTGAATTAGAGAAACTCTTTGCACGCGTCAAAGACATTGGTTATGACCTTAACTTGACTGAAAAAGCTAAGGATTACATAGCCGAGAAAGGTTTTGATAAGCAATATGGGGCAAGACCTTTGAAAAGAGCCATCCAAAAATATATTGAAGATGCTTTGGCCGAGGAAATAGTCAATTCAAAACTTGAAGAAGGTGATAGTATTTTTATGGATTTGGACAAGAAGAAAGACAGCTTGACCATTAAAATCAAAAAGGCCGAAAAATCATCACCTAAGACATAAATTATCTGAAGATGGAGTAATATAAAGGAGCCTTGGCTCCTTTTTTTTGTCCTTACTTCTTTAGAAGTAGGAAATAAAATACAACAAGAAAGACGCAAAGACAGTATACACGATATTTAAGCGTTTAATCTAATTTTTTCTTTATTACCTATACATACATCTACTTTCGTCCTGAGACACTTAAAGACAAAAGAAATGAATGTGGGATCAGCCAAGAAAACCGTGATTGTCAGGGAGTACCAATTAGACATAGGAAAAGTCCAGGTATATGATAATTATATGGTAGCAATCTTCGAAGAAGGCGCTACCTTAACATTAGAAAGAGCCTATCAAATTATAGGAATATCCGAAATTCACTTTAGAGAAAAGCCATTTGGCTATATAAGCCTACGTAAGCATGCTTATGCGGTCGACCCTACGGTTTATACATATCTTAGAGAACTTGACAACATGAAGGCCTTTGCGATTGTTTCGGTAAAGGAAATTGACATGCACAACTTTAAGATTGAAAAGCTCTTCTATAAAAAATCAATGAAATTTTTCATTGAATACGACAATGCATTGGCTTGGGTAAAACGCAGAGTAAAAGGCAAATAATCCATTTACGGTCTAATTCTCGTAACGTAAAACAAGAAAATCACTACTCACCACCCTGTGCAGCCTCCTGCTCAGGGGTTTCTGGCACTTGGAATAGATCAATATAAGCCAACCCTAATGCATTGATTAACTTTGAAGCCGTTAATGACTGATATCCTGTTTTTTCCATAGCAATATCCCCTGCTCTCCCGTGCAGGTATATTCCAAAAATAGAAGCTTCCAATGGCTCATATTTTTGAGCGATTAGTCCTGTTATAATACCGGTAAGGACATCTCCACTACCCGCGGTTGCCATTCCCGGGTTGCCCGTTGTATTCACATAGCCATGATCTTCATAAATTGTAATTGTATGGGCTCCCTTAATAACAAGGATAATATCATGCTTTTTTGAAAAAGCTTTGGCCTTTTTCAATTTATCAAAGTCATTTTTCCATTTGCCCACTAGTCGCTCCAATTCCTTTGGATGCGGGGTGAAAACAGACCTCGAAGGTATCTTTTTGAGTAAATCCTTGTTCTTTGACAAGATATTCAACCCATCTGCATCTACTACCAATGGAACTTCTGCCTTATCCAAAAAACTAGAGAATGCGCTTACGGTCTCTTTTTTAAAACCAAGGCCAACCCCGATTCCGATTACATCCGGTGATATTTTAAAATCAATATTGGAAATACATTCTTCCCCTTTGTCCGTAATTACCATGGCCTCAGGAAATGATGTTTGAATCGGCAAATAACCACATTTGGGTGTGTAGGTAGTCACCAATCCGCTTCCTATCTCCAAACAGGCCCTAGCTGCCAAAGAAACCGCTCCGATCTTGCCATAACTCCCGCCGATTATCATTGAATGTCCATAAGTGCCCTTGTGGGAATATTTCTCCCTAGGTTTATAGATTGGAAGCACTTCATTTTTTGCAATCACCTCATACTCGGTTTCAGAACTAGTCAAAATTTCAGGATCCAAACCAATATCCACAATTTCCCATTGATTGCTATAAATACCCGTTTCCGGAAGGAAAAAAATCAATTTTGGTATTTGAAAACTCAATACGTAATTTGCTTTTATCACTGCATCTTCATTCTCAATAGGTCTATTCATGAATACCCCCGAAGGAATGTCTATAGACAAGATAAAAGCTTTGGAATTATTTAAGTGTTGCATGAGATTTGCAACCCAAGAATTGGGCGACCTGTTGAGCCCAATCCCAAATATGGCATCAACTATAATATCATCTTTATCTATTTCAGGTAGCTCACAATCACTCCCTAAAAACTGGGGCCAAACCTTACGATCCTTTAAACGATCAAGGTTGATCAGAAAATCTTTAGAACGTTTATCACTATAGTTCACCACATTAACCCCAATATTGTAACCGTGCTCTTGTAAATGTCTTGCCAAGGCAATTCCGTCTCCTCCATTGTTACCAATACCACAGAATAAATGTATTTTGACTAGGGCACCTTGCATACGTGAATGCATCCAATTGAACACTTGCACGGCAGCACGTTCCATAAGTTCGTTGCTCGAAATTTGCTGCTTTTCAATTGTGAATTTATCAGCAGCATATATCTGCTCGGCATTTAAAAGTTTCATTCAATAAAATATTTTGATAAATTTTGCCAATTCCATAAAAATATTGGGAAACGTTTGATTAGCAAGTCAAAAGTACTACATTTGAAGCTTATAAAGAAGCATGCCTTTTAACAATTCGGACATAAAAACCTTATCTTATCCATTCACTAATGGATGCGAAACTACGATTACGCACACTACCCCATTGGGGTAAGAAACTACATATTATCAGTCCGTTTTTTGCGTTTACCGCATTCAATCAATTACCACAAGTTAACCAACATACGTAATGAAAGTTTTAAAATACGGGGGCACATCAGTAGCCAATGCCCAGAATATAGCCATAGTTAAAGATATTGTTTCGAAAACTGAAAGTGATAGGACCATCGTGGTTATCTCGGCGCTTGGAGGGATAACGGACTTATTGCTGAACATGGCCCATCTTGCAGCATCACAGGATGATTCTTATAAATCACTCTTAGAACAAATAGAGGACAGGCACTTAGACATCATTAAGGAACTTATATCCATCAACGCCCAAAGTAGGGTTTTGAGTAAGGTCAAAAGTGAATTGAACACCTTGGAAACCCTTCTTGAAGGGGCCTTTTTAATTGGCGAGATAACGCCAAAGCTCTCTGATAAGATTGTGAGTTATGGTGAACTATTATCATCGTATATCATCAGTGAGTTCTTCAGTGAATCCGGCATAGATATAACCCATAAAGACAGTCGTGAACTCATAAAGACAAATGATGTGAATGGTAAGGCATCGGTTAATTTTGATCTAACCAATACATTATGTAGGGAATTCTTTACTAAAACACCCCATAAGGTAGTTGTACTAGCTGGTTTTATTGCATCATCCGAAGATGGTGATTCGACGACCTTGGGGCGAGGGGGATCAGATTATACGGCCGCCATTGTGGCAGCTGCGATAGATGCCGAAATTCTGGAAATATGGACTGATGTAAGCGGAATGTATACGGCCAATCCTAAACTCGTGAAACAAGCCAAGGCGATTCCGCATATTTCATATGAAGAAGCGATGGAGCTTTCGCATTTTGGCGCAAAGGTTCTTTACCCCCCAACAATTCAACCTGTTTTGGCCAAAGGTATTTCCATCCTTATAAAAAATACTTTTGAGCCTGAGAGCCCTGGCACCATTATAACCAAAAATAAAAGCGAAAAGGGTAAAACCGTCCGTGGTATTACCCATATTGAAAACATAGCATTATTATCATTGGAAGGCCCTGGAATGGTGGGTATACCGGGAATATCCAAACGGTTTTTCGAAGTACTGTCCCAAGAAGATATAAATATAGTGCTTATAACACAGGCCTCTTCTGAACATTCCATTTGCGTAGGCATTTCAGCCGTGGATATAAACTCAACAATTCAGTCGGTCAATGAGGCATTTGCCTATGAGATCGACAATGGCAAAATAGACCCCATAAGTGCAGAAACAGATTTGGCAATTATTGCTTTAATTGGAGATGACATGAAAAGTCATCAAGGTTTAAGTGGTAAAATGTTCAGCACTCTTGGCCGTAACAATGTAAATATAAGGGCAATTGCACAGGGTGCATCAGAACGGAATATCTCCGCTGTAATACAAAGAGAGGATGTTAAAAAAGCCTTGAATTCACTTCATGAAGAATTCTTTGAAGAAAATATCAAACAACTCAACCTCTTTGTTATGGGAGTAGGAAATGTTGGAGGTAAGTTCTTAAATCAAATAAAACAGCAGAAAAAATACCTGAAAGAGCATTTAAAACTAAATCTTCGAGTCATTGGAATATCCAATTCAAGAACCATGGTTTTTGATGAAGAAGGAATCTCCTTGAAAAACTGGGAAGCATTACTGGCTGAAGGTGAAAAAGCAGATAAATCAAAGTTCTTCGATACCGTTAACACGTTAAATTATCGCAATAGCATTTTTGTAGACAACACTGCTAGTGATAAGGTTTCTTCAACCTACGGTGAATACTTAACAAATAGCATTTCAGTAGTGACCTGTAATAAAATTGCCTGCTCTTCCAATTATTCCAATTATTTGAAATTGAAGGAATTGGCTAAGGAATACAATGCTCCATTTTTGTTTGAAACCAACGTTGGAGCAGGTTTGCCGATAATAGACACTTTGAAACATTTGATTGCCTCTGGCGACAAAGTGCAAAAAATACAAGCGGTACTTTCTGGGAGTCTAAATTTCGTGTTCAATAATTTTAATGATAAGACCACTTTTCAAAATGTGGTCAAACAAGCGCAAGAGGAAGGATATACAGAACCAGACCCAAAGATTGATTTAAGTGGTATTGACGTTATGCGTAAAATATTGATTCTAGCCAGGGAAAGTGGCTATCAATTAGAAATAGAGGATATTGTGAATAAACCGTTTTTACCCCAAGAGAGTTTGGAAACTACAAACAATGATGATTTCTTCACTTCCTTAGAAAAACACGAAGCCTCATTTCAGGCATTATACAAGAATGCTATAGATAAGGATAGTAAGTTAAAATATGTTGCCCAGTTTGAAAATGGCCAAGCCAGTGTTGGTCTACAGCAAATTCCTAAAGGGCACGATTTTTATAATTTAGAGGGTAGCGATAATATTGTGTTGTTCTATACCGAACGTTATCCAAATCAACCCATGATCATCAAAGGGGCCGGGGCCGGGGCGGATGTTACGGCATCAGGTATTTTCGCGGATATTATACGAATTGGAAATTTTTAAAAAATGAAATCACTAAAAATATTCTGCCCGGCAACTATTGCCAATATCTCATGTGGTTTCGATGTATTAGGAGTCGCCTTGGATGCGGTTGGGGATGAAATGATAATTCGTAAGGTAAAGGAAAAGGGCATTCGAATCACTAAGTTGGAAGGTCAGGATTTACCGATGGAAACGCTAAAGAACGTTGCCGGGGTTGCTGGCTTGGCGCTTTTGGCGGAATGTGATTACGAAGGTGGATTCGAAATTGAAATCCATAAAAAAATAAAGGCCGGTAGTGGTATCGGAAGTAGTGCCGCAAGTTCAACAGGTGCTGTTTGGGCTATGAACAAGTTACTCGGAGAGCCATTTTCAACAACGGAACTAGTTAAATTTGCAATGGAAGGGGAACGTCTAGCCAGTGGTGTTGCCCATGCCGATAATGTGGCTCCCGCCCTGTTTGGCGGATTTACTCTGGTTCGCAGTTATGAGCCTTTGGACATCATCCCAATCAATAGTCCATCGAAACTCTATGCCACAGTAATCCATCCACAAATCGAGGTTAAAACCTCAGATTCAAGAAAGATTCTCAAAACCAAAATTTCATTGAAAGATGGGATAAAACAGTGGGGAAATGTAGGGGGGTTAATTGCCGGGCTTTATACCGAAGATTACGAATTGATTGGCCGCTCTTTGGTCGACCACATTGTAGAACCTATACGATCCATACTAATTCCCGCATTTGATGAGGTAAAGTCAACATCATTGAAAGCTGGAGCCCTAGGATGTGGAATCTCAGGTTCTGGCCCATCAATTTTTGCCTTTAGCAAAGGCGAGGGGATTGCACTAAAAGTTGCTCAGGCCATGAAAGATGTATACCAAAATATAGGAATAGATTATGATGTACATGTTTCAAAAGTTAACATTGACGGAATACGAGAAATCAAAAGTTAAAAGCCAGGTCATATCTGATTGACATTCACTGGAAATCCATATAACCAAAAAAATATTCCTGTTTTCACAGGAATGACAGGAAAAACAAATGAAATTCTACAGTCTAAATAAAAAAGCACCTCAAGTAACTTTCAAAGACGCGGTAATAAAAGGAATAGCGCCTGACAAAGGATTGTATTTTCCAGAAAGCATTAGCCCTTTACCCAGCAGTTTTTTTGAAAATATTGAAGAGCTTTCCAATCATGAAATTGCCTTTGAGGCCATTCGTCAATTCGTAAATGAGGAAATTCCGGATACTCTTCTAAAAGACATTTTAGGTGATGTTTTGGATTTTGATTTTCCAATAGTGGAGATTGAGGAGAACGTGGCAACTTTAGAACTCTTTCATGGCCCTACCATGGCCTTTAAAGATGTTGGCGCACGGTTTATGGCACATTGTCTAGGCCATTTTTCTTCAAATACTGAAAACGAAGTAACCGTCTTGGTTGCTACATCAGGAGATACAGGAGGTGCTGTGGCCAATGGTTTCCTCGGCGTAAAAGGAGTGAAAGTGGTCATCCTATACCCAAATGGAAAAGTTAGTGATATCCAGGAACGGCAATTGACCACCTTGGGTCAAAATATAACAGCATTGAAAGTCAATGGCACCTTTGATGATTGCCAGAAAATGGTCAAAACGGCCTTTCTAGATGAAGAATTGCTGAAAAATATGCAATTGACCTCCGCAAATTCAATCAATGTGGCACGTTGGTTACCACAGTTGTTTTACTTTCTTTTTGCATATAAACAACTCAAGTCCAAAGGAAAGGAATTGGTCTTTTCTGTTCCCAGTGGGAATTTTGGAAATATCTGTGCAGGTATGGTTGCCCAACGATTGGGAATGCCAGTAAAGCATTTCGTGGCCTCTACCAATGTAAATGATACCGTTCCTGAATTTATGAGAACTGGAAATTACAGCCCTAAACCTTCTACCGCAACAATTTCCAATGCTATGGATGTGGGAGACCCAAGTAATTTTATTCGAATCCGGCATTTATTTGAAGATAATTTTGATAAACTGGATCAATGCCTAAGTTCTTATTCATTCACAGACGCTGAAACAAAACAGGCAATGAAGGAGATTTACAGCTCAACGGGATATGTTACCGATCCCCATGGAGCAGTAGGTTATTTGGGCCTCAAGAAGTATCAAGACAATTACCCTGAAACCTATGGCGTCTTTTTGGAGACAGCCCATCCTGTAAAGTTTTTAGACGTGGTTGAAGAAACAATTGGCTTTGCGTTGGATATACCTTCGCAAATTCAAAAAGTAATGGATAAAGAGAAAAAATCAATAAAAATCAGTGAATACAGCGAATTAAAAGGGTATTTACTTGAGCACAATTAATATTTCGTTTTCCTTCCCAAATTATTTAGAGCCTGTTTAAATTTCGTTTTTGAAATTTGATATACGCTACTTTTTCGTCAATTGAGGCTTCAAAAACGCAATTTGGCAGTGTCAAGTGAGTATTTTGTTATCGAAAAGTGACGGAAGAAGAGCCATAACAAAACCGAAGG
>JAGLKG010000094.1 GCA_023141835.1 Maribacter sp.
GCCTTAACTGAAACCCATGAAGCATTGGGAGCCAAAATGGTACCTTTTGCAGGATACAATATGCCAGTCTCTTATGAAGGTATAAATAGTGAACACGAAACCGTTAGAAATGGAGTCGGTGTTTTTGATGTATCACATATGGGAGAATTTTTGATTGAAGGCCCAAATGCATTGAATTTAATTCAAAAAGTCACTTCGAATGATGCTTCTAAACTAACAGTAGGAAAGGCACAATATAGTTGCTTACCCAATGAAACGGGTGGCATAGTCGATGATCTGATCGTCTATAGGGTGAAGGATGAAACGTATCTTTTAGTAGTCAATGCATCGAATATTGAAAAAGATTGGAATCATATTTCACGATATAATGAATCATTCCATGCAGAGATGAAAGATATCTCTGAGGGCTATTCACTTCTCGCTATACAGGGGCCTAAGGCCGTTGAAGCCATGCAAAGCGTTACTTCCGTGGATTTGAGCGCCATTAAATTCTATAATTTCATGGTTGGTGATTTTGCAGGCATTGAGCATGTAATCATTTCTGCAACAGGATATACCGGTTCGGGTGGATTTGAGATTTACTGCAAAAACAGCGAAGTTAAACAAATCTGGGATACGGTTTTTGAAGCAGGTGCTGATTTTGGCATTAAACCAATAGGTTTGGCCGCAAGGGATACTTTGAGATTGGAAATGGGCTATTGTTTATATGGCAATGATATTACCGATGAAACATCGCCTTTCGATGCCGGTCTTGGATGGATTACCAAATTCACCAAGGATTTTGTAAATAGTGAGCAGCTGGCCAAGGAAAAAGAACATGGGCCAAAGCGTAAGCTCATTGCTTTTGAACTCGATGATCGAGGTATTCCCCGACAAGGTTATGATATTGTTGATGGTCAAGGAAAGATTATAGGAGTTGTTACTTCAGGTACCATGTCTCCGTCTATGGGCAAAGGTATAGGCTTAGGGTATGTGCCTAAGGTATTTTCTGAAATAGGGAGTAAAATCAATATCCAAATTAGAAAAAATGCTGTGCCGGCCACAATTGCAAAACTCCCATTTTACAAAGTATAAATTTCCTTTTGAAAGTTGTTTGATGATCCATGGAAGAAGGAGGTAAAAAAATACTGATTTTGGGAGGAAGTGGTTTTCTAGGGAATGCCATTTACAAGGAGCTTTGCTCCTATTTCGACACTTATGCCACTTACAATTCAGCTAGAAGGGTCTTCGAAGAAAATCAACAATTTTTCAAATACGACTTAGAAGAAGACGACATTTTCCTCTTGCTGGAAAAGATTCGTCCACAAATCATAATATCAGCATTACGCGGAAATTTTGCGTCTCAAATTCAGGCCCATCAACATATTGTTGAATACATTTCAGAAAATGATTGCAAACTCTACTTTATATCCTCAGCAAATGTCTTTGATGCGTATAGCAAATATCCTTCATATGAGCTTGACAAAACCCTTTCGGAAAGCATTTACGGAAGGTTGAAAATAAAGATTGAAAACATGTTGCTCAGGCTTCCAAAAGAGAAAGCAGCTATATTGAGGGTACCTATGGTATTTGGCAACTCCTCCCCTCGCATCAAGGAAATTAAAAGCCTTATATGGAACAATGAACCGGTTGAAGTGTTTCCGAACCTGATAATGAATGTCACCAATGATGATAAGTTAACCCAACAAATCCACTATTTGATCAACCATGACAAAAGTGGTATATTCCATTTGGGCAGCAATGACCTGGTACATCATGAAGATTTCATCAAGGACATTTTGGAACGTATCGGTAAATTCAATCCAATCTTAAAAAGAGTTTTTACCAGTAATGAGGATCGATATTTGGCAGTCCTCCCAAGGACGAACAAGCTTCCAAGAAACCTTCAGACCTCCTATCAGGAAATTATTGACCATCATATTTTGATATAGGCCTTAATTTCTCCCATGCATTTTACTTTCTTAACTTTATAGAAAAACACAGGACATGAAGAAAATGAACGAAGCTGAGATTCGGCAACAGCTAGAAAAACTGGAAGGTTGGGAATATATTGATGGAGCTTTGGAAACTACTTTTGAGTTCAAGAATTTCAAGGAGGCCTTTTCGGTAATGACCCGAATCGCTTTTGAATGCGAAGCGCAAAATCATCACCCCGATTGGAGCAACGTATACAACACTTTGAATATTCGCTTAAAGACACATGATGCAGGGGCAGTCACCATAAATGATTTTAGATTGGCGAAAAGTATTGAAGCAATAATTGAAAGTGAGTGATTCAGGACATCAGATTCTACTTGTTACGGGAGTAAATTTTATTAAATTTGCTTTCTTGAAATTAAACACATAAATAATGGGTAGAGCTTTTGAGTTTAGAAAGGCACGTAAGATGAAAAGGTGGTCTGCAATGTCCAAAGCCTTTACACGTATTGGAAAGGATATTGTTATGGCCGTAAAAGAAGGTGGTCCAGATCCACACTCCAATTCAAGGCTTAGAGCTGTTATACAGAACGCCAAATCTGTAAACATGCCCAAAGACAACGTCGAAAGAGCGATAAAAAGAGCGACGGATAAAAGCCTGGGTGATTATAAAGAGGTACTGTTCGAAGGTTATGCTCCCCACGGAATTGCCATCTTGGTTGAAACAGCCACTGACAACAACACCAGGACCGTTGCCAATGTAAGAAGCTATTTCAATAAATGCAACGGAAGCTTGGGTACTTCCGGGTCCGTTGAATTTATGTTCGACCATAGCTGTAATTTCCGTATTCCAGCCGAAGGAATTGATCCTGAAGAGCTTGAATTGGAGATGATAGACTTCGGTGCAGAAGAGGTTTTTGTTGATGAAGATGGGATTTTAATCTATGCTCCATTTGAAAGTTTCGGTTCCATTCAAAAAGAGCTGGAAAATAAGGAAATCGAAATATTGTCCTCTGGCTTTGAACGAATACCCCAAGTTACCAAAGAATTATCCGAAGAACAAGCTACCGATGTTGAAAAACTATTGGAGAAGATTGAGGAAGACGATGATGTACAAAACGTATATCATACCATGCAAGAATAGTTAAGACGTGTATTCGGGAATCTTGCCAACTGCTCCCTTGAAGAAGGCTTTGTAGATTAATAAATCTCGTTCCTTATTATCCGTTGTAAAATAGGGTTTTGAAAATCTTATTTGTTTTTTTCCGTAATCAAAAGCCACTAATACAATAGGGACATTGGCCATTTTAGCGATATAATAGAAACCTGTTCTCCATTTTTTGACTTTCTTACGTGTTCCTTCGGGTGACAAACCCAATCTGAATACTTCCCTTTCATTAAAAATATTGGCAATTGCGGTTACCGCATCACTACTTTTACTACGATTAATAGGAGCGCCTCCGGTACATTTAAAAAACCATCCAAAAGGCGGTCGAAAGAGACTCTTTTTGCCCACATAATTCACTTCTACATTCCAGATCTTTCGAACCAATAACCCCAAGAAAAAATCGACCCAACTAGTGTGTGGCGCTATAGCTACAACACATTTATCCAATTTAGGAAATTCACCCACGGTCTTCCATCTTAGGAGCTTGTAATATATAAATTTTGCAAGCGTATGCATTTTGTATGTCTATATTTTTTGATTTAGGTACACGTTTTTTATTTCTTTTTACCTCTTGAATTCCATAGACTTAATCCAAATAATTCAAAACTTCCCTTAAACTATTGATCTTCAAATAATCATCTTCTTTACCCTCAATGGTTACCAACTCGTGTTGCCATGTTGTGTGAAAGGGAACATGCACTGCATGGGCACCGATATTAATTATGGGCAGCACATCAGATTTTAGAGAATTTCCTATCATTAAAAACTCATTAACATTAATTTCAAGGTGTTCTAACAGGTTTTTGTAATTCTCCTCTTTCTTGTCGCTCAGCACCTCTACATGGTGAAAATATTCGGATAGGCTAGACTTCTCTAATTTGCGTTCTTGATCTAGTAAGTCCCCTTTGGTCAAGACAATCAGGCGGTATTTTTTGCTTAATACCTTCAATACTTCATGTACTCCATCCAATAACTCTACGGGGTGAGCAATCATTCCTTTACCCAAATTCAAAATGTCTCGGATGGTTGCCTGGGAAACTTGATTATTTGACAACTCCAAGGCCGATTCAATCATAGAAAGCATAAAACCCTTAATTCCATAGCCATAGAGCTCAAGATTATCCATTTCCTTTTTGAACAGCTCTTGGTCTATTTTGTTCTTGGTCTCGTAGCCTTCTAGAAGATTTGCATATTGCTCCTCGGTATCCCTAAAATAAGTTTCATTGACCCACAGTGTATCATCGGCATCAAAACCGATTACCTTTATTTTACTATAATCTATTTCCATGCGGCCTTTGCCTTTATCAAATCTTCAGGAGTGTCAATACCTATACCACTCACAACGGTTTCAACCATTTTAATTTTTTTGCCATACTCCAAATATCGAATGGCCTCAATTTTCTCTTTGGCCTCTAAGGGTAACATGGGCAATCGTTGAAAATCCATCAAAGCCCTTTTGCGAAAGGCATAAATTCCTATATGCCTATAATAGATATCTTCAATTTCCCTATCTCTAGGATACGGAATGGGCGACCTTGAAAAATACAAGGCAAAACCGCGATTATCAACAATTACCTTTACCGCATTTGAATTACCAATTTCTTCCCAGTCCGTAATCCGGACCATAAGGGAAGCCAAATCGATCTCTTCCTCTTTATCATTCTTAAACACTCCAAGAACGCTGGCTAAACTTTCCCTATCGATAAAAGGTTCATCGCCCTGAACATTAACAATGATATCGACATCCATATCGGCAACGGCTTCAGCAATACGATCACTTCCACATTCATGTTCCTTAATGCTCCTAATTACATTACCTCCTGCATCGCTAATGGTTTTATAAATTATAGGACTATCTGTAACAACATAGACCTCATCAAACAATTGAGTATGGATTGCCGCTTCATACGTTCGTAAGATCACTGGTTTCCCAGCCAAATCCTGCATTAATTTTGCTGGAAATCTAGAGGCAGCGTAACGCGCCGGAATCATGGCTATTATTTTCACTTATGTCTTTTTATATGGATTAACTAAACCTTGGATTTGGGCCTTAACTTTCGGTATATCGTAAAAATAAATACCAAAATCATGATTACCAAAAAAGCCGCTAGCATGGGAGCGAAAATCGAGGCTGCCGAAACCACTAACGCAGTTCCTGTTTCTACGGCAGAAACCAACGGGTTACCTATTCCCCCAGTTGTTACCGTTGACACTAAACGCGTTGAAGCCCCGGCCCCTTTGATAGCAGTAGCCGTACCGCCACCGGCAATTATCGCCAAAGACCAAGTAACCACAGGATCTAAATTGGCCACAGTGGATACCATAACGGCCGTCCCAGCAATGGCAGCAAGAGGAATAGCCATGCTATCCATCAGGTTATCTACCCACGGAATGAAATAGGCAAATATTTCAGCCAATGTCGCCACGCCCAGAGTAATCAATGCCGCAATGCTTCCTATCCATTGCCAGCTTTCATTCAACTCCCATACTCCAAAATAGGATGCAAGGCTAAGAGCGAACAGTGGCAAGAAAATGCGAAAACCTACGGAGGCTGCCAAACCTACCCCCAAAAAAATACTGATTATCGTTTCCGACGTCATCCTTTGATTCTTTATACTAAAGTAGATTATTCCGAGTCAAGAAAAAAATCGGATTTAAATCCTATTAAATACAGCTGCTTTTTTGCTCTGGTAACAGCAGTATACAACCAGCGTAAATATTCTTTGTCAATGCCATTGGGTAAATAGGGTTGCTCAACAAAGACAGTATTCCACTGCCCTCCCTGGGACTTATGGCACGTAATCGCATAGGAGAATTTAACTTGCAAAGCATTAAAATATTTATTGTTCTTTACCCCCAAGAACTTTTTATACTTGGATTTTTCGTTGGCATAATCTTTCATAACTTCCTGGTACAATCTGTTACCGTCTTCATAGGACAAGGAAGGGGTCACAGCCTGTATGGTATCCAATAAAAGAACCGTTTCAAACGGACTTTGGTTGGGGTAATCGACCATTTTCACTTTAACCTCCGCAAACTTGAATCCATAAAGCTCTTTAATCGCAAATATTTCAAGAATCTCGATAATATCCCCATTGGCAATGAATCCGGCTTCGGAGGTGGGTTTCAACCAAAAGTAATTGTTCTTTACCACCATCATAAAATCCCCAACGGCCAAATCATTTTCCAAATAAAGAATACGGCTTCGAATATTTTCATTATAAAGATTGGCCCTTTTGTTTGAGCGCACAATAATGGTCGTTTCTTCTTTTCCATTTTCGGCATAGGAGCCGTCTATAGCTTCTTGGATTTCATAACCATCAACCAATCTAATGATGTCAGAAAACCGACTTACATCAAATTTGAAATCGTCAAAAAAGACACCTTGCAGTTGCTCTCTTAAAAGCGTGGCATTCACTAGTATGCCCGAATCCTCGGATTGCCGAACAACCTCATCCAACTCCAACCCTGTTACCTCCTTGTTGTAATTAAGTGAAAGCTTCCCCTCATCCAATGCCGGACTTAAATCCAGATGTACTGGCGGAAGTTGCGCCGTATCCCCGATCAATACAAGTTTACAATTATGCCCAGAATAGGTAAACATGATCAAATCATCAAGTAGCGATCCATTTTCGAAAAGTTTGGAATCTGCAGGAGTATCCGGGATCATCGATGCTTCATCCACTATAAAAATAGTGTTCCTATGCTTGTTGGGTGCCATTACAAATTGCACCCCGCCCCCAGTCTGCTTTTTGGGGAAATATATTTTGCGATGTATGGTAAAGGCCTGGGTTTTGGAATAGTTAGACATTACTTTGGCCGCTCTCCCCGTAGGGGCCATAAGTACGGCCTTCATAGTGGTTCTCCATAAATTGTTTACCAAAGTGCCTACTATTGTCGTTTTTCCGGTTCCGGCAAAGCCTTTGAGCAAAAACAATTGTTCCTTTTCTTTAGAAAGCACATAGCTCGACAATTTTTGCAATGCCACCGATTGGGTCAGCGTAGGTTCGTGGGGAAATTTTTCCCTAAGAACGGTATAAAAAGAAGTGTCTGTTAACGGAGTCATAGACCTCAAATATACTCAGGATTATTGGTCAAAAACAGCTTCATTCAAATTATATATCCAAATTATTTCAGGCACCCCTATATCCGAATAATTGCTTCCTTTAACCTAAATCCCCAGCAATCATACCTTAATATCAAGATTATTTACCGTGATTTTCAGTAAGGTAATTTAAAAAGTCGCTGTTCCAAATCTGCCAATAAAATATTAGGCAGTTTGCAAAAAAATTGTAGATTTGTGTTTACCACTAAATTAAAATTAACACATACGAAATGAAGATCATAATACAAGTTGTGCTTTGGATTGCCTGCATCGGGTTTGGATACCTTATATATCAATCTGTAACAGGGCCCATCCAGTTCA
>JAGLKG010000095.1 GCA_023141835.1 Maribacter sp.
TCGCTACCCTATTTTACAAATAACAACTCCCTGTACTTGGTCAAAGGCCATAATCTATCATCGACAAGCCGTTCTAATTTGTCACAATGATACCTGATATCCTCAAAATATGGTTTTACTTTTTCAGAATAAGCATAGGCCTTTGTATTGCTGTCCTCTATAAGATTGGCCTTTTTCCTTTCTTCAACCATAGCATCGGTCTTTAATTTTAGTGCTTCAACATGTTTGGCAATCTGTTCAATAATTGTCAGTTGGCCTTCCGATAACTTTTTATGGCCAGCCCCATAAATCTCCTTTAAACCACTTACATTGCTTACAATCATACCCTGATACTGTATTGCCGCAGGTATCACATGGTTATAAATAATCTCATTGAATACCCTGCCCTCTATTTGAACATGCATTATATACGTGTCGAGTTCGACCTCTTGTCGTGCCCTTACCTCAACTTCGCTCATCACGCCCATCGATTTGAAAAGCGATAAGCTATCTTTCGATGTCAATACCTGTATCGCATCAGGTGTATTTTTATTATTGCTGAGCTTTCTCTTCTTGGCCTCTTTTCCCCATTCAACGCTATAGCCATCCCCATCGAAACGAATTCTTTTGGACGTTTTGATGTATTCTCGCAATACATTGAATATAGCCTCGTCTTTTTTGAGTTTCTTTTTATCTATAAGAACCTCAACTTCTTCCTTGAATGCCATTAACTGACTTGCCACTATAGTATTCAAAACCATCATGGGTTTTGCACAATTGGTTTTTGAACCAACACCTCGCATCTCAAACTTATTGCCGGTAAAAGCAAAAGGTGACGTACGGTTTCTATCGGTATTATCAAGCATAATTTCAGGAATCTTACCAACCACATTGAGCTTTAGCTCGGTTTTCTCTTCAGGAGATAATTTCCCTTGGGAAACACCTTCAAGCTCATCCAAGACATTACTTAGTTGCTTGCCTATGAATATTGAAAGAATTGCCGGGGGAGCTTCATTCACCCCTAATCGATGATCATTGCTTTCAGATGCAATCGAGGAACGCAATAACTCCTCATATGTATCAACAGCCTTTATGGTATTTACAAAAAAAGTGAGAAACTGAAGATTCTTCATGGGCGTTGAACCCGGGCTTAAAAGATTTACGCCCGTATCGGTCGCCAGGGACCAATTGTTATGCTTCCCAGAACCATTTATACCAGCGAAGGGTTTTTCGTGAAACAACACTTTGAAATTATGAATCTCTGCTACTTTATCCATAACATCCATAAGGAGTAGATTATGGTCAACGGCTAAATTAGCTTCTTCGAAAACAGGTGCAAGTTCAAATTGATTTGGAGCCACTTCGTTATGCCTGGTTTTTACCGGTATGCCCAATTTGGTGCATTCAATTTCCAAATCACGCATAAAACTTAAAACCCTACTAGGAATGACCCCAAAATAATGATCATCCAATTGTTGTCCTTTTGCTGCAGTGTGTCCAACCAAGGTTCGCCCGGTCAAAGTGATATCAGGTCTGGACAACGCCAAGGATTTATCAATCAAAAAGTATTCCTGCTCCCACCCCAAGGTAGCATTCACTTTAGTCACATTCCTATCAAAAAATTTGGCTACCCCGGTTGCTGCATTGTCGACCGCGTGTAAAGCTCTCAAAAGAGGAGCTTTATTGTCCAAGGCCTCCCCGGTATAAGCCACAAATATTGTAGGTATACACAAGGTAGTACCATATATAAACGCGGGTGATGTAGGATCCCAAGCAGTATATCCCCTAGCTTCAAAAGTATTTCTTATTCCACCATGTGGAAAACTGGAAGCGTCGGGTTCTTGCTGAACCAACTGCCCTCCTCCAAACTTTTCCAAAGCCCGTCCATCGGGTAAAAGATCAAAGAATGCATCGTGCTTTTCGGCTGTGGAGCCTGTCAAGGGTTGAAACCAATGCGTATAATGGGTAGCTCCCATATTTATGGCCCATCCTTTTATGGCCTCAGCCACTTGGTCGGCTATTTTTCTATCGATTTTAGAACCGGAGACGATGGCCCCTCTAACACTCTCTAAAGCATCTTTGGTCAAATGCCGCAACATTTTCTCCTCATTGAACACATTTGAGCCAAACTGTTCGGAACGCCTTCCTTTTTCCTCGATATGAATACGTGTTCTGCCTTGGCTTTCCTGTATAGCCTTAAATCTTAATTTGGACATAAACTAAAATCAATTTAGAGCAAAAATAATGATTAACGATTTAATAATTTATCCCAAATAATAATATATTTTAACTAAAATACCCTATTAAAAATAGGGGTATTGGGAATTATTAATCGCATGTTGATAAATACCCCCTCAAAAATTCAAATAATACCCTAAAAAACATATTTTTGTTGGTCTTTAAATTTTAAATCTTTATATCCAATATTATGAGTAAATCAAAATTAGAATACATCTGGTTAGATGGTCATAAACCAACACAAAACATGAGAAGTAAAACTAAAGTTGAAAACGACTTTAGTGGAAAATTAGAAGACTGCCCAATTTGGTCTTTTGACGGCTCATCAACCGAACAAGCATCAGGAGGTGCTTCCGATTGTTTATTAAAACCTGTAGCTCTTTTTCCTGATCCTGAAAGAAAAAATGGTTGGTTGGTAATGGCAGAAGTTTTAAGTGCTGATGGAACACCGCACCCTTCTAACGCAAGAGCTACTATTGATGATGATGATGATGACTTTTGGTTTGGTTTTGAACAAGAATATTTCTTAATGGATACAAAAACAGATTTACCATTAGGATTTCCACGCGGTGGATTTCCTGGACCACAAGGCAAATACTATTGCTCTGTAGGTGGTAGATATACTTGGGGTAGGGATATTGTTGAAGAGCATGCAGATCAATGTATTGAAGCTGGATTAAATTTTGAAGGTATCAACCAAGAAGTTGCGCCAGGTCAATGGGAATTCCAATTATTTGCCAAAAGTGCTAAAAAAGCAGGAGATGAAATTTGGATTGCTCGTTACTTATTAGATAGATTGACTGAAAAACATGGTTATTATATTGAATACCACCCTAAACCAGTAAAAGGAGATTGGAATGGTTCTGGTATGCATGCCAACTTCTCTAATACAACTTTACGAACTTGTGGTTCTCAAGAAATATATGAAAAAATATGTGAAGCATTTAGGCCAGTTACTGAAGAACATATGGCTGTATATGGAGAATTTAATGTTGAACGTTTAACAGGATTGCATGAAACCGCTCACGTATCTGATTTCTCTTACGGAGTTTCAGATAGAGGGGCCTCTATTAGAATTCCTATTATTACTGTAGAAAAAGGTTGGAAAGGATGGTTAGAGGACAGAAGACCTGCCTCTAACGGCGATCCTTACAAAATTGCAGGTAGAATCATCAAGACTGTTAAATCTGCCAAGATTTAAATAACAATAAATTAATTGTTTCTATATTAAAAAAGCCCTGACAAAATTGTCAGGGCTTTTTTATTCTTTACTATTTTGAAGTGGAGTGTTCATCCAATAATCCGTAAAATTGTCTGGTTTTAAGATAGGCTGGTCCTCAAAAATAGGGTGGTTCTTTTTCATGAATAAATGGTCCTTTGGCACTGGATTGTTTGGTTTTACTTGCTGTACAAAGAATTCACGAAATTGATTGTAATCTGCAATCTCAGATTCGTTTATTTTATTTCCTTTTTCATCTTCGAGTCCTTTTACACTAAGCTTAATCAGGTCTGAATCTACACCCTTGGCCCTAGACTCTGCATATAATTCTTCAAATAACTCATCATCGTCCTTTAAATCGGGATACAAAATAACTTGATCCTTTTGCAAAACAATATATTTGAAATTTATCCTTCTACCATTAATTCTAACCTTATAATGACGGGGTTTTCCGGCTTTCTCTTTGTTGAAATTCGTGTTGAACTTTACCACAAAGCATCTTTTACCAAAATCGACTGTAACTTTTTCAATTTTAAACTTTGGCGTTTGTAAAGACCTGAAACGGTTTTTAAAGGATATATAACTTAAGTACATCTTACCTTTGTTTGGTCTATATTCAACCTTAAGGTCAAGCAATAAACTACCTTCGTTCTCATTCTCATATTGATCGGAATAAGCAAATGTTTTATAATCGTAAAGCGAATATTCCATTTTATGGATAGCATAATTTTTTTTAGAAATATATAACTTGCCATAGGCCCTATAATATTTTTCTGATTTTTTATATGCTATTGGGTGCAAGTATTCAAATGATATTGTGTGCAAATATTCGTCTTCTAAAAATGAATCCTCCTCTTTGGAAAATTTATGGTTTTGCAACAAATCAGTATCGAATTGATTTACCCAAGAAAAAGAATTAATATTATAATTCCTCAGTGCATCATGAATCCGTAAGATGGTAAATTCGTTCCCTCCATAATCAGGAAGAAAAGCATTATCAATAACCTTATTCCTATTTAAGTAATCATAAGGCTTTTGTGCCATGGTATCTCTTGGGAAATCATTATTTTTCTGATAATCATAAATGCTTATCTTCGAAGTAGTATTGTCATTATGGGCAAAACCCTTATCAAAAACTTCAAGAATAGCCTCATTTAGATTAATGTAATCATTTTTCTTTATTTGATAGTCCCTATAATAGCCTATTGTAGAAAATGGATATTGAGGGTAGTTTAATGGTATTGCCTTTATTGATCTTCTTACAATCTCGCTAGCGGACAAGGGCCTCTTTTTCTTGGCTGAAACAACGGCTTCGTTCAAAACTATAATACCTGGCCTTAGTCTGATACTATTAATGTGTTCCGGAGACAAACCCGAAATGGGTATTTCGCGTTTTTCATATCCCATACTTGAGATTACCAGAACGTCCCCTAAATCCTTGAACTTTTTCGGAACCCTAAACCCACCATCTTGATTGGAAATTACCCCTTTTGCCTTTCCTTTTACTTTAATGGTTGCAAATACGACTGGCTCCCCTGTTTTGGCATCCAACAGTTTACCTCGTATAAAATCTTGCTGGGCACATAAAGACGATAGAAACAACACATGAAATAACAGAAGAACAATACCGTTTTTTGGTATGGAGAAACTCATACTCTCGTTGGTTTTAGGCTATGGTAAAATACAGAAATGCTGCATAGACCACCACAAGAACCGTACCATCACGCCATCCTAAGCGTAAACCTTTTGGGAAAAAAACCAGTGGAAAAATTAAGAAAGAAATGCCCAACATCCAGAATATATCATTACTCAATAACCTCTGATCCATAGCCTCTATTGGGGTTATTAAGGAGGTAATACCCAGAACCGCCATTATATTGAATATGTTAGATCCAATAAGATTGCCCAATGAAATGGCTTTTTCTTTTTTGATAATCGCAATGATCGAGGCCGCCAATTCGGGAATACTTGTGCCTACAGAAACCACCGTAATACCAATTATCCTTTCACTAACCCCATAATTGCTGGCCAACCCGACTGCACCACTTACCAATAATTCCGACCCCCCCCATAATGCGGCCCCTCCAATTCCCAAAAACGACACAGCTTTATAAAGAGGCAAGGGAATATCATCTTCATGGGCTTCTTCAACGACGGCGGTTTTCTGAAACTTCAAAAGATAAACTAGAAAGAGAAAAAGACCTGTGACCATGATTGCACCCTCATAGGCCTCCAATTTTCCATCAAAAAAGATAAATCCGAAAAAAATTAGGGAGGCAACCATCATCATGGGCCAGTCAGTGGTATAAAAACTCTTACGTACCTCTATACTTCCAAGTAATAATATCACGGCCAATACCAAACCCAAATTAGCTATGTTTGACCCAACCACATTACCAAGGGCCAAATCAGGAAAACCGTTCAATGCTGCTCTTATGCTAACGATAAGTTCCGGGGCAGAGGTAGCGAATGACACAATGGTCATACCTATAACTATTTTGGGAATGTTCAATCTCAACGATAAGGCCACTGCAGATTTTAAAAGCCAATTACCTCCGGCTATTAATAAAATAAGGCCCAAAGCGATAAAAAGAAGGTTTTGCATTAATTTTATTTTAACAAATATATACCAAGATTTTGGTTTTCGTTACTCAAATAAAATTTTTGATTTCATTAGAATAACTATTTTAATAGTTATATAACTATTAAAATAGTTGTATGCTGTTTCATTTAACTTTATGTTTGATGAAAAATGTAGGGAATTATGCAAAAATTGACCAATAAGGAAGAGGAGGTAATGATTATTCTTTGGCGCCTCAAAAAAGCGTTTGTAAAAGAATTAATGGTAGAAATTGAAGGAGACAAACCGCATTACAACACCCTGTCAACCATTGTTCGTCATCTTGAGGAAAAAGAATATGTGGCCTATGAAGCTTTTGGGAACACACATAGATATTATCCTTTAGTAACCCTGGAGGATTACCGCAAGCGTTTTGTGAATTCCAAAATGGTCGAATATTTTGATAACTCCTACAAAAGCATGGTCTCCTTTTTTGCGAAGGAAGAAAAAATCTCTGTGGACGAATTGAAAGAAATAATCGACCTCATCGAAAAAAAGAAATAATGGAACTTTTTCTAATTTATCTTTTAAAGGCATCGGGGATTCTCACCCTATTTTATTTTGCCCATCAATTTTTCCTTAAAAAGGAAACTTTTTTTACCATTAATCGTCATTTTTTAATTATTGGCATCCTCCTATCCGCTTTATTGCCATTTATTACAATTCCCAACTATGTTGAAATTACTCCTATTTCATTTAACGCCAACGATATGGCTAACGACAATAAGACAGTAGTAACAACAGTTCCTCAAATAAAATGGGCAAGTATCTTGTTTCTCGTATACATTATAGGGGTAATCATCCTGGCATTTAGGTTTATAGTTCAACTCATATCCCTGTATAAGTTGACTAATGGAAATCATATTAAAAAGCAAGGGAGATTTTATCAGGTAGAAGTACAATCCGACATATCCCCATTTTCCTTTTTTAATTACATCTTCTACAATCCCAAGCTATATTCAAAAAAGGAACTTGTGGCTATCATCGAACACGAAAAAGCACATAGTTCGCAATGGCATTCAATTGATGTTATAGTATCACATTTGATTACGATATGCACATGGATGAATCCTTTCAGTTGGCTGTATCAAACCAACATTAAACAAAACCTTGAGTTTTTGGCCGATGAAAGTGCCACAAAAGAAATATCATCAATCAAAACATATCAATACACTTTACTAAAAGTATCGGGCAACTCATTCTGCACCCCGATAGTCAATAATTTTTACAATTCATTAATCAAAAAACGAATCGTCATGTTAAACAAATCAAAATCAGGTAAAAAGAACATTTTAAAAATAGCCTTGGTGCTTCCTGCCTTGGCCCTATTTCTTGCAAGCTTCAATACAAGGGATATCTATATTCCCATAAATAACGGAATTGATATTTATTCAGATGAAAATGTACGCTCCAATATCATAGAAATTACCATTGATAAAAACACAACAGACAAAGAACTGGAAGAAATCAGAAAAGACCTAGCCAATAAAGGTATCGATTTTTCGTATACGGTTGTCCATAACCCAAACAAAGAAATTATCGATATCTCTATAGATTTTGCATCTAAAAAGAAGGATGGTAAAAATAGGAGAAGTTCGTCAAATTTTTACAATGGTGACGACCCCATAGACCCAATCCATATTATCTATGATCAGGAATCCAATTCAATTTCAATGGGTAGCAATAAGGGGGTGCATATGAACATTCATAAAGACAAAGATGTGCATTTGGATGTTCAAGTGGAGGCCCATGAAGAAACAGAACATAGCATTTGGATACATTCCGATGATGATGGTGACGAACATAAAACCATTGAGATCATAGATGAAAATGGAAAAGAGACCATTAAAGTAAATGGCAAAAAGCTCACGCGCAAGCAATTAAAAAAAATGAAGAAAAAAGACGATGTTCATGAAAGGCATATCAAAATAAAAAAACATAAAGAAGATGACAAACATGTTTATATCATGAAAGATTCAGATCATGACGGTGATATGGATATTGAAGTAATTTCAAAAAAGACAAATGGATTTTTCTTTATTGATAGCGACGAGGATGAGAAACCCATCTTTATTATTGATGGACAAGAGTCCAAAGAGTATAAGGTGAAACTTATTGATCCCACAAATATTAAATCAATAAACGTTCTCAAAGGAGAAAGCGCAAAAGAAAAATATGACAAAAAAGGCGAAAACGGGGTTATTGAAATAACTACAAAAAAGATAAAAACTAACTAAACTTCTTTTAAATTCAATTCGAAGCCGGCCCTAAAATGAGCCGGCTTTTTTTATTCCAACAAACGAAATACACAAAAAACATCCTTTTTCAAATGAAAAGTCCCTAGGAAAGTAAAAATCATCCAAAAACACCTCTACATTTATTTCATTTTGAAATGCTTATGAATATTTATGCTTGCTATTTAAAACATTATGTAAGGCACGAATAAAAATACTATAACGTTTCTCATTATTATACTTACAATATTGTATTCAATTGTATTGAATTCTATCTTTTTGCTTGGAAGCAAAGGTTTTATTTACATAACTTATTTAGATAATAAATTATGAATCTAAATCAATATCAATAAAAACCATACATATGATACCTTTTATTAAGTATATAGTTTTATTATTAATGTCTATATTATTGTCTAACCTCTAAACCTAAAACATATGATGACCTATAAAGGAACCCTAATTACAATCTCCTGATTGGGCGGATTTGGCAAAAAAGATGATGGAGACCAAAAGCAATACGTAAATTACATTCCAATTAAAAAGCTCGATAGTAAGTCGGGCTTTTTTTATACATTTGAAAAAACCGAAACAGCAATTGGAAAAATCAGTTTTTAAAATTATCGCAAAAATAAATAAGGTAGTACTGCCTTCGTTTACGAAACAACGATTAGACCTAGCGAAAGCCTCAAAACTGCAATTGGCGATTATTGGGTGGCGGTACTTTATCACCTCCAAGGCATTAGGCTAGTAATGCAGCAGTGATTTTACCTCGTAGTTTAACAATTTCTCCTTCCCGTTTAAAAAATCGAGTTCCAACAGAAAATTGCATTGCACAATCTTCCCTCCCATTTTTTCAATAAGCCTACACGCAGCATTTGCTGTACCTCCAGTTGCTAGGACATCATCATGGACCAAAACCCTATCTCCTTTTACTATAGCATCCGCATGTATTTCCAAGGCATCAGAACCGTATTCCAAGTCATAATCTTGTCGTAGGGTTTCATAAGGCAACTTACCTGGTTTACGTACCGGTACAAAACCCGCTTTCAATTTAGTGGCTAGTATTGGCGCAAAAAAGAACCCCCTACTTTCCATACCTACTACTTTATCAATTTTAGCATTACCCAGAAGCTGCAACAAGGCATTTTCAGTATATTTAAGGGCGATGGGATTTTTTAAGAGTGGGGTAATATCCCTGAAAACCACCCCTTTGGATGGGAAATCGGGGATATCTCTGATTAGGGCTTTTAAATTCATTTTTTTAGGTTCGGGTTATTTTGTGGTAAAGGTAAAAAGAAATATATTTGCACCCCTATAAAAGGCCTCGTGGCGCAACTGAATAGCGCATC
>JAGLKG010000096.1 GCA_023141835.1 Maribacter sp.
CTTTATGTGTTTGCTAACATCAAAATAATCCGCATAATCTGTCCAATAGGAAACTGCTTCTTCTTTTGTCCAGAAGTGATGATTTTTACCATCACCAACCCAATAATCTGAAAACATGCTAAAAGTTGCTGAAGATGTGAGCAGCAGATTATCATAACTTTTGGCAAAAACCCCGCCTAGACCATTTGACTGTTCCAAACAAAGTACATCTTCATATCCCTTTTCAAGAAGCTCCTTTGTGGCAACAATACCACCGGGACCTGCTCCTATTATAATACAACTAACCATGGTTTTCATTAATTTAGATTGGTGTTAAGTCTGCAGCCTCGCATAAATTGAGTAAATTATCGTCAAGGCTGGTTAAATGTTTGGTTTGTCCCAAAATTAATTTACCTAGTTTATATGGCATAACTTCAATCAGTTCCGAATACATAGACGGCGTTTTTGATATTAAATGGTCTTTAACCATAATTCTTGAAAAGAAGACCATACCATTATTCTGTAAACATTTAAATTCATTCTTTAATCCATCTGTAAATTTGACCTCGAGAGCACCAATAATTTCTTTGTCAAAGTCTATATGAGAATCAAAAAGGGTCTTTCCCAATAAGGCACCATCAAGAATTTTGTGATGTGCAACTTTTAGCGGTTCGCCAACAATTTCAATAAATTTCACTACACCCAATGTTCTGGAAATACCTTTTTTATCCCTTAGATGTATTATTCTAAAGTGCTTATCCTGCTTAATGATTTGCCCCTTTATAGGGCCGTATAATTTTTCCAAGGTGCTGGTATGCAAGCCTTCGTAATCCATATATTCTTAATTTTTATACTTTACTATTCGCAATGGGTTCACTTTTCTCTAGGGACACGATTTTATGTGTTTCAATCAAGTATAAAAATACACTAAGAGCCTGTTCTGACGATTAACGTCTATTAAATTTATTGAATTAAATTGATTTATTATTTTAAGTTTTTTGATACTATAAAATATGTCACAAAAAACAGGGTGCTTAAACCTATTAAAACGCCGGCCAGGATCAAAAACAACTGAGATTGGGACATAGAATTTAAAAATGGAAGAAGAACAATAGGGGATAAAAATTGCCCCATGAACCAAAAGGTGGTCAATCTACCAATTTCTTTTCCTCTTATTTCTGGTGGTGCCAATTGCATAACCCAAATATTGGCATTGGGAATCATAATTCCCATACCTAAACCTGCAAACATCATAGCAACAAGTACGAGCTCATAAGTGCTACCATAAGCCACAATAATGTAGGCCATAGCCATTAAAAGGTAGCCAATACCAAATATTTGTCTAAACCCAAATTTGTCTTTTATTTTGGAAAACGAAAAGGCTGAAACAGCAGAGAAAAATGTACTGGAAGCAATAGCGATTCCAATGAGTGAATTTTTTTCAACACCGATATCTTTTAAATAAAATGGAATTTGTACGGGTATTATAAAAAACAAAATCCACATCAACATAATGTTGAAAAAGACAAACCATATTATTCTAGGTGATTTTATAGACCGATCCGTTTGTTTATTTACGGTTGTATTGTCAGGTTCTTTTAAGTACATATAAGAAAAAGGCAATATGAGTAAGGAGAAAAAGTAAAGTAAAAAAGGTACTCGCCAATTAATATCTGCCAATATTCCTCCTAGCGTAATAAAAACAATACCACCCAACGACATGACTGCAATTTGTAACCCAGCAAATTTTTGTCTGGCAGGGCCTTCATAATAATCGGCCACCAAAGTAGTAACTATGGTCATGGTAATGCCCACGCATATTCCTAATAAAGCCCTGCCTGCAAGAATGAGATAAATATTATCTAACCAATAACCAGAACTACCGCCAACAGCGTAAAAGAGCAAGGCAGCCCCCAATAATTTGAGTCTTCCAATTTTATCGATAACAATACCGGCGATTATTGCACTCAATGCGATAAAAAGGCCGGGGAATGATAATGTAAGTTTAACCAATTCAGGGCCATTTTTAATTTCAGAAAATGCTTTGGTCATATCTGGCAGCGAGGCTGAAATGGTAATCATTGACATTATGGTTAAACTACTTACTAGCAACAAAGCAATCTTAACCTGCTTGTTTTCAGGATCAATACTATTCATTCTAAATCTAAAGGATTAATTCATATGATTTTAACGTATGGTTTTCTGAAATCAAACCATTTTCCCTTTCATCAATTTCGGGAGCATTTCTTTGAAATTTTCTTTTTTATTTAAGTGGGGCAGGGGTTCAGCAGGTTCCTCAACGCCCAAAAATTTACACAATGGCCCCCAACCATCACGTACATCATAGACCAGTAGATGGTCTTCAGGCACAGTGGCCTTTACTTCGGCAATATGATCTTCCCAGAATTTTTTTGCAAAATCCTTATCGCCAAACTGTCCTTGCAGTCTATCAGCAAAAAAGACCTTCTTGAACCATTTTATGCACTTAACTACCTTACGAGCCCGGGCACTGGAAAGTAACTTCCCAATCATTTTTATTTTTTCCAAAGGTGTTTGTGGCCCAGCTCGGAAAACGGTGCTGTCTACACTTTTATACCATCCTTCAAAATCCCTTACGGTCATGATTACCTTTGCATCGGGATATCGCTTCATGTGTTCCTTGTACCAGGGGTAGCCAGGAAAATCTACCGTTCCGTCATAACCTTCGTACAGTGCGTCCCAGTCTGTATCCCCGGTTTCATCCAGGGTCTTCCAGTAATGAAGCTTTTCGGGATTTACAAGGAGCTCCTTCATATGGTAAACGTGTTTGTGGCCCAATTGTTCCAAGCTTCGCTGTAAAGTGTTTGTACCGGTTCTTGGTAATCCTGCTCCAATGATTTTTATTGACATTTTAATATGGTTTTAATTTGTTTCTAAGATATTAAATTTTAATTATTTATTTCAAACTTGTCCGATTATCGCATAACCTTCTTTACATCAGTACTTTAAGGTGTGCCTTCCTGAGGAGAGGGTGGCGGCATTTTAAAGATAAACGGTTCTGGTTGTGGACGTATAGGTTTTAAATCTTTGCCTTTAAACGCAGGGAAGGCAGTCGTAAAATGAGTACTTCTATACTGTCCATAAATAAATGGACCTACTGGCTGTGGGGGAGAACCATCTGGTAATGCGTAATCATTTTTATAAGGGTTCCAATATTCCCA
>JAGLKG010000097.1 GCA_023141835.1 Maribacter sp.
CATTTTCAGGAATAATATAACCGCCTTTATCATCTGTGGGTGGAATAAATTCAAAAACAGCACTGTGGTTTCCTAAGTCGCCAATTGATAACAAAGCATCTGGTGATGTTACAGTGGCCAGCCCGGCCCAAATAGAAGGTAATTTATTATTTGGGTTTCTAATATCGTTATTGAAAACCATAATATGTCCTTCGCCTGGATACCCCTTTGGAATCCATTTTACATCATGTTGGCCAAATAAATCCTGATCGGCCATAGATCCTCGGTCATAATTTGCTGGATTTCCCCAGCGATATAAAAGATCACCACCATGACCCCATCGTCCTCCGGTACTCCCCTTGGCTTCTTCAGACGTTGTACTATGGTCAATTATAAATATTTCATGAAAATGAGGTACACTAAAGACAATTTGATCTAATTCCGCATTGTACCCTATTGCATTTACATGGCTCATATCTGAACCTTGATTATCAACGGTTGCATTGGATGTCATCAGTTGCCCTTGTTTCATTTGCTCAATTTGCGCTGCAGACATTGGCGGACCTCCTTCTTCATGAATATTGATGTTAATCTTCCTTGGGTTATCTGATAAAACGCCAAAATTCTTTTTGGAAGCATCCTTATCTTGAATTAAGTGATCCCACATATGCCATTCCCAAACAATTTCACCCCCATTGGGTTTAGTAGGCTTAATTTCTATGATCTTATCGGGCCATAGACCGGCTTTTGGAATGATGTGTGGATCTCTTCCTGCCTCCAAAGCTTCTTCAGGTGATTTAACTTCAAATGCGATAGCTAGAATATTTCCGTTAGGTAAAACTTCAATATCGTGGTGAATAAGTTCTTTTTCGTTTGCATATTTAAAATCCCATAGCAGATTTCCATCCCAATCATATTCCCGAATTCTCCCGGCTTGCCCGCCAGCTGCAAAGGTTGGAAAATCCTCATCGCGTTCGAGTTGGATCAAATGTCCGTTTTCTTGCAAATAGGAACTACCTGGGCTTAAATCGCTTTCCCATGAGTGTACGACATCACCATCCATATTTATAAGATAGGTCTCAACACCCGTAAAAATTACATTAAATAAGACATACCCTGGCGTAACTCCATCTGTTTTGCTAATGAGCCCACGTTTGGCACTAAGGCCAGTCATACTTCGTGTATCTTCAGGTTGCCATTGTCGAATTTCTTTGGTTTCGGATACTTCATTTTTCGGAGTGTCGGTTTTGCATGAATAAGAAATAAACAATAAAGCAGTAAAAACTAGAAAAAAAAGTTTTTTCATTTTTCTTGATATTGAAGGTTGGTTTTAAGGGTTTAAATTATAAGCACTCCAACTAACTTTTTACAATTGTACTGGCAATTGCCACTGCGTCTCAATGACTACCTTCCTGAGGAGGTGGCGGTGGTGGCATTATAAAAACAAATGGTTCTGGCTGTGGATCTAATGGCTTTAATTCTTTGTCTTTAAACGCCGCATAATCTAAATCGTATTGCAAGCTTCTATTTAATCCAAATTGCGTAAGCGGCCCACCCGGTTGGGCAACACCGCCATTGGGAAGTCTATAATCATATTTATATTGATTACGGTATTCCCAAGTTTGGTCGCCTTCTGGGGTCACCTCAAGAATACGACCATCCATGCCCGAAGTAATTCGGGTATTACCATTTCTTAAACGCTGTACACTTGACATTACTGGCGAATAAAGAGAGAGTTTATCAGGTGCCGTGTATTGCCATGAGGGAGAATCTGGACCAATTTTACCAGATTCTGGAATACTATATACGCCTTTTTCACTTGTTGGCATTGTAATCTCATAAACGGCACTATAATTACCTATATCTGCTATACTGATTTCAGGGTCGGCTGACTGTGTTTCCGCCATCGCCCCTAAAACAGAGGGCTTTTTATTATTGGGGTCTATAATGTCATTATTGAACATGGTGAGGTTGCCAGCACCTGGAAAGCCTTGAGGAACCCATTTAATTTCATGTTGGTTAAACAACCAACGATCCTTTTGTGTTCCTCTTCCATAATTTTCAGGATTACCCCAGCGGTAAAGTAGGTCACCACCGTGCCCCCATTTACCACCAGTACTACCTTTGGCCTCTTCAGTAGTTGTAGAATGATCTATGATATAGACTTCGCCAAAATGCTTTACGCTAATTGCAATCTGATCTAATTCCGGATTGTAGGAAACGGCATTGCAATGACTTATATCTGAAGCTAAATTGTCTGCATTGAAGTTTGGCGTTAAAACTTCATGCATTTTCAATTCATCAACTTGCTCTTGGGTAAAAGGAGGGAAATCTAAATCATTCTTCAAATTAACATTTATTCTTCTTGGGTTGTCAGCTATTACACCATAATTGGGTTTGGTTGCATCTAAATCTTGTATAAGGTGATCCCAAATATGCCATTCCCAAACAATCTCACCACCAAAAGGTTTTGTAGGTTTTATTTCAATGATTTTATCTGGCCAAATACCAGCTTTGGCAATTGTACTAGGGTCTTTTCCAACCAATTCAGCTTCTTCAGGGGTCTTTAATTCAAAGGAGATAGCAAGAATATTGCCATTTGGAAGCACTTCCAAGTCATGATGGATCAGTTCTTTTTCATTGGCATATTCAAAATCCCAAACAAGGTTTCCATCCCAATCATATTCCCTAATGCGGCCTGCCGCACCTCCTGCTGCAAAAGTCGGAAAATCAACATCACGCTCCATACGAATTAGATGCCCGTTTTCGAGAAGATAACCGTTTAAAGTAGCACTTAATTCACCGGTCCATGAATGTACAATATTCCCGTCGGTATCTATTAAATAGGTCACCGTACCGTTATAAGGAGAAAATAAGGTATATCCAGGTGTGGCCCCATCAGTTTTTGTAATCAAACCTCTTTCTAAACGGTTCCCCGCTATGGTTCTTACGTCATCCGGTTTCCATTCCCGTATTTCAGTTGTTTTGACAACTTCCTTTTGTGATGTATCTGTTTTGCACGAATATGAAATAAACAACAATAGGGTTAGTATTGATAGAAAGCAGTTTTTCATCTTATTTGAATTTAGAGGTTGGCTATATTTCCGCAACAACCAGGTAATCAGTTTATTAAAACAGGCCAATGGTTAGGAGGGCTTATGTATAGGTTGTTGATATATTATCAACATAAGAAGCAATATAATAATAAATAATCAAATAATTAACATATGTGTTTTCATATTCATTGAAAAATCAATTTTACGTTTTTAAATGCTTAATTATTTTTCTTTATATTTAGCAGTCGACAACTGTAATTCTTAGGAGTATATTAATTGACCAATATTTGCCAAGACCAACATGTTGAATTGAATATTTTTCAACCTATTTTAAAATTTAGACAGGGTGATTTTTAAAATTTTGAATGAGGGATTAAAACGGGTTTAAGCTTCAAGATAATTGACCCAACCAACTTATTTTTTTAAAATGCGAAAGACCAAGCTCTACATTATTTCCTTTATCATATTGAGCGTAATTTATAATTGTATCTCTAAAAGTTCTGGAGAAGAGATTGCTTCGGAAAAGAACCGCGATATGTTTGGGGCCTATATACAAAGAGGTTTGGCTAAAACTTCAGATGCACTTACTCCAGGGTATATTATGTTCCCTGTACCTAATTCGGCATCAACTTACTTGGTTAACCGAAAAGGGGAGGTAGTGCATGAATGGAAAGGAAATTACGCAGTTTTTAACCAGTACCTTATGGATGATGGTTCGCTCTACCAAAGCGCCATGGATCCTGATTATCCAACTTTTGGCTTTGGAGGGCCCAATGGTCGGATACAAAAAGTAACCTGGAACAGTAAAATGTTATGGGATTTTGAGTATGCTGCTAAAGATGAAATGGTACACCATGATTTTTCAATATTACCAAATGGCAATATTCTAGCGCTTGCTTATGAAGTCCAACCCTATGAAGATGCCATTGCAAATGGTAGAAAGCCAGAATTAATTCCTGAACCTGGCCCATGGTTGGAAAAGATCATTGAAATTGAACCCCAAGGCACAAGTGAAGGAAAAATACAATGGGAGTGGCATATTGCCGATCATTTGATCCAAGACTTTGATGAAAGTAAAATGAACTTTGGAAATCCTGGGGAACATCCAGAATTATTGGATTTTAATTTGGGAGACTCCATACCTCCGCCTATTACCCAAGACAGTCTTGAAACCTTGATTGCTACTGGAAAAGAAGATAGGAATTTGACAATCAATAATTATGGTTCGGACATTTATCATTTCAATGCGATAGTATACAATGGGGAACTGGGTCAGATTGCGGTCAGCTCACCTCATTTAAACGAAGTCCTTATTATTGATCATAGTACAAGCATTGAAGAGGCAGCAGGTCATAGTGGTGGTAAAATGGGCCAGGGAGGTGATTTTATATATCGATGGGGAAATCCGGAAAATTATCGAAAAGGTGATTCTACCAATCAGAAATTATTTTATCAACACGATGTTCGTTGGATTGAAAAAGGAAAACAAGGCGCAGGGAATATTACAATTCATAATAACGAAATCCCAATGGGACCAGATAGTTTAGAGTATTCAGCGATTTATGAAATAAAACTTCCAATAAAAGAAGATGGTAGTTATGAATTACTGCCCAATGGCCAATTTGGACCACAGAAACTAGAATGGAATTATGTGGCTAAAGATACGGTTTCCTATTATGCTCCTTTTGTTTCAGGAGGACATCGCATGAAGAATGGGAATACTTTTATAACTGAGGGGCCAAAAGGGCGTCTTTTTGAAGTTTCCCCATCCGGTGATATTCTTTGGGAATATTACATTCCATTTAGAGGTGAAATTCGTAAACCAAATGGAGATCCGACAGAACTTTTACCTATCCCATTTTGGGTGTTTAGAGCAACTTTCATTCCAGCAGATCATCCTGCACTTGTTGGGCGGGTATTAAAACCCTTAGACCCCCAACCCAGGGCATTTATAATGCCACCTGCATCGACAAAGGATGATAAAGAAAAGGATAGTTAGTTAATTCCCATGAAGAACTCCTATTTTTTTGATATATAAATTTTTGTCTAAAACAACCTTAAATGAAAAAAGCATATCAGTTAGTATTCGCCCTTCTAATTATGGGTTTGCTGTTTAATTGTAGTGACTATAAATCAGTACAAAAAGATGCATCTAAAAAGGATCGCAATATGTTTGGACATTATATTCCAAGGGGATTGACCATTAATACCGAGGATCTTAGTCCGGGATATGTCATGTTTTCGGCACAAAATTCCCCTTCTACCTATCTTATTGATAGAAATGGGAAAGTGGTACACGAATGGAAGGGGAATTATGGGGCTTTTAACCCTTACCTTATGAATGATGGCGCTATTGTACAAGGTGTAAATGATCCAGATTATCCGGTATTTGGATTCGGGGGCCCCTACGGTCGTATTCAAAAACTTACTTGGGAAAGTAAAATGTTGTGGGATTTTGAATATGCGGATGAAGAACAGATTGTGCATCACGATTTTGCCATTTTACCCAATGGAAACATTCTTGCAATCGCCTACGAAACATGGTCCTATGAAGACGCTGTTGAGAACGGGCGAAAATCTCATTTGATACCTAGGTCAGGACCTTGGATGGAGAAAATCATAGAAATTGAACCGCAGTTTCCAAGTGGAGGCAAGATTGTATGGGAGTGGCACGTTTCTGACCATCTAATTCAGGATAACGATGAGACCAAGTCCAATTTTGGTAACCCTTCGGAACATGCAGAGTTGATGGATTTTAACCTTGGGGATTCCATACCTCTGGCCATAACCCAGGATAGTTTAGATATTCTGAAATCGCTTGGTAGGGGAGGAAGAAACCTAACGTTGGACAATCCAAAATCAGATATCTATCATTTCAATGCGATTAATTATAATCCAGAATTAGATCAGATTGTTTTCAGTTCCCCTAAATTGGGAGAAATTTTTATTATAGACCACAGTACTACAACAGAAGAGGCTGCTAAACATGAAGGCGGCAAGTCTGACCGGGGAGGTGATTTTCTGTATCGATGGGGCAATCCACAAAATTACCATCAGGGGGATTCTACGGATCAAAAGTTGTTTGGACAACACGATATACGTTGGATAGAAAAAGGAAAACCTGGAGCTGGAGACCTAACTGTATTCAATAATGACGTTCCCAATGGGCCGGATAGTTTAGATTATTCTGCCATTTATCAAATAACTCCTCCAATCAATGGAAATGGAAACTATGACCAAAAGGACAATGACGCGTATGGTCCTGATGCTGCCCATTGGAAATACATTGCTTCTGACACTCTCTCTTTTTATGGCAGCTATATATCTGGTGCCCATCGCATGCAAAATGGAAATACGTTCATCAATGAAGGCCCCAAGGGTCGCTTTTTTGAAGTGAATCCGGAAGGTGGGATTCTTTGGCAATACTTGAGTCCTTTTAGGGGTACTATCCATAAACCAAATGGTGACCCCGTTAATGCAAAACAAGCGACCTATTCTTTATTTCGTGTTACTTTTATTCCTGCAGACCATCCTGCTTTGTTGGGCAAAGAATTAAAACCATTGGATTCCCAACCTGCAGAATTCAAGTTACCCCCTCTTACGGACACCGCAGACAAGGAAAGCTGATTTAGATTGATTGATAAAATTTTTTATGTTGCTTTGAAACTATTAAAATATACCAACCTAAGGACTATGGATTATAAAAA
>JAGLKG010000098.1 GCA_023141835.1 Maribacter sp.
AGGACCTTACACATTTTTGCCGATAAAAATTTACCAGTGGCCAAGACATCTGGAATATGGGTTTCATTCATCCATTTGAGCCATTGGTCATGAACGGAATCTTCAATATTGGTGGTTACGTTGTATATGTACATAGTTTAAAGTGCGTGGTTCGGGTTTAACTATTTTTTGAGTCGTTTTTGATAGCTGAACATTTTTAATTATTCAAAAGTGTTTTAACATGATGGATTTCCATTAATTTAGACTATCCCCCCTTAGCCTCCTGAAATGTTGTCTGGCCATTGGGGAATAGTAGCTGTCCTGATAATTATAAATAATTTTCTCGTACTGCTCTTTGGCCTTTTCAGGCTTGTTTAGAATAGTCCTATAAAGTTCACCCAAGGCAAAATGGGCATCATCGGCTAGAATATCATTCGCATAGAACGCTATGATTTTCTGATAATTGAACTTGGCAGCGTCATAATCCTCAATACTTTCGAGTAACTCTCCTTGCTTTAGAAGAGCCTCATCCTCAATCTTTTCGCCTTTGTGATTTTGAAGAATATCGTCTAAAGTAGTTATGGCATCCATGGTCTTATTTTGATAACCCAATAAATCAGCCCGTGCAAATTTCTTTAAGGCTGTTTGGGTAGAATCTTCCAATGAGTTGTCTGAAATCAATAGGCTCAATTGCATGGCGTCATTAGCAATTAGTTGGGAAGTAGAGCTTCGTAGGACCTTGAGCTGTGTCAGGGCCCAATCAAAATCACCTTTATAAAAACTGGTTTGGGCCACTTTGTATCGGGCATTTTGACCCAGAACATCATTTTTAAGGTTCTTTTGGATTTGTGAAAAGTAGATCAGGGCCTGATTAAATTTTTGATCAAAGACCAAAATATCCCCAAGAGCCAATTTAACATAGGCCTTGGTACGGGCATTCAATTGTAGGCCCAAGCAATTCTTGAGAATTTGGATAGCCGGTTGGGGAGTATCTTTTTTAAAAGTCAAAAAGTTGGCATAGGCAACTTGCAATTGTAAGGTTTCACCTTTGTACCCATGGGTTTCTACCAGGTTTTTATATTGTTTGTGTATTGCTTCTAAACGACCGGGATCAGTATCCGATAATTGGATATCGATTAAATTAAGTTGTGCATTAAGTCTTATGACCCCATCTGCCGAATTGTCAACGACATATTCGAATATTGATTGGGCTTCTTCTTTTTCATTATCCTTCAGGGCCAATTTGCCAAGACCTACCAACCGTTGTATTGTACCACCTTCTATTCGTTTAAAAATGGCCTTCTCCTGCCTAAAGGCGCTGCTATATTGCTTTTGCTGTACAAATAGCCAACTTAGAAGGTCGTTCCATAGTAAATCTGGGTTTTGTTGTGCATTTTTAAGCAGTATTCTTTTAAGTTTAATGTTGTTCTCGTTCTCTGGGTCGGAAGAAATAAAATCATCAATGCTTCTCAGTACATTTGATTTTGAAGTTTTACCGTTCGTCAAGAGATTCAAATAGGAGGCGTACATCTTTTCTATGTTACCTTGTTCTCCATAAATTCGGGCCAATTGATAATTGTAGTCCAATTTTGGATTTAATTCCATTGCTTT
>JAGLKG010000099.1 GCA_023141835.1 Maribacter sp.
TTGGGACGTTTTAAAACGTCCCAACCCTATTATTTTTCTATTTGCACACCTTTCCAAAAGGCTATCCTTCCTTTTATGGTTCTGGCCAGTTCACTGACCTCAGGATAATACCAAGCCGCATCTTTGTTTTCTTCGCAATCAACTGTTATAGTGTAGTATGATGCCAATCCTTTCCAAGGGCAAGTGGTATGCGATTCACTATTTTTAAAATATTCTTTTTTAATACTGTTAGCTGGGAAATAGTGATTGTTTTCTATAACAACAGTATCATCACTTTCCGCGATTACTATGCCATTCCATATTGCTTTCATAATATTTGTTTTTTAAATACATAATTTTTGAATTGCTGTTTTGGGTCACTGAATTTGCCCACTATTTGCAATCTGGACTCTTGGGCTAGCCACGATACGATTTTATCATCATATTTTTGGGATATCTCGGTATGAATGGTTTCCCAAGGTTCAAATTCAATTTGTAAATTAAGATTGCTAATGAAAACCGATTGCCGCTCTTTGGAAACCAAATAGCTTTTAGCAGTTCCCGTTTCAGGATCATAAACTTCCCAATGCACAAATTTGTCCAAATCAAAATTAGCCCGAAGTTCTCGGTTTATACGTGCCAAGATATTTTTATTAAAGTCCGAAGTTATCCCTGAAGCATCATTATAGGCATTCAAGACTGTCTGTGGGTTCTTTTTTTGGTCAAAGCCAATAAATAACAGATCGTCATCATTCATGAAATCACAAACATGTTTTAAAAAGTCAATGGCTTGATGATGCAAAAGATTGCCAATGTTAGAGCCTAAAAAAAGAATTACCTTTTTGGTGCCATTTTCAATATTTATACGATTTAAAACTTCAAAATAAGTGCCTTGAAGAGGCTCAATATGAACATCTGGAAGTTCATGGTTGATTGATTCTTCCAATTGATTCAATACATTTTGGCTAATATCTATGGGTTGATACTTGAAATCTGCCTTGGTTTTTGTCAAATACGCCAATAAAATTTTGGTTTTTCTTCCGTCTCCAGCTCCCAATTCGATTAGTTTGAATTTCTCATTCCCTTCTCTAAACAATTCTGAAATTTCGGCCTTATGTGCCTCGAATATGTTATGCTCGGCATTGGTAAGGTAATATTCGGGCATGTTCATGATATCCTGAAATAGTTTATCGCCCAGTTCATCATAAAAATATTTTGAAGATAAATGTTTAGGAAAATCGGTAAGGCCTTGATGTACTTCTTCTTCGAATTTGGTTCGTAAAATGGTCTTTGGTTCTTCTTGCATGAATCTTATGTCGTAATTATTTGGCCAACCTTAACCCAGTGAATTGCCATCTAAGATGTGTTTGAAAAAAGTTGCGATAGGTAGGTCTTGTGTGTTTTTCGGGAGTAGCTATAGACCCACCTCTGAGTACTTTTTGATTTACCATGAACTTACCGTTATATTCTCCAAGTGCGCCATCGGCTTTTGTATAATGTGGATAGGGCAGGTAAGCACTTTCTGTCCACTCCCAGCGTTTCCCCCATGGGAAGAATTGTTGGGCCGATTCCCATTCAAACTCTGTGGGCAATCTAAAGCCTCTCCATTGTGCATAAGCAAAGGCCTCAAAATAAGATATGTGTGTAACAGGTGATTCAGGTAAAACTCTTTGTAATCCGTTTAAGGAATAATTATGCCAGATGCTATTGATTTGATGCCAGTACAGAGGAACTGTTATCTGGTTCTGATTTACCCAATCCCAACCTTCGGAATGCCAGAGATCAAATTTTTGATATCCTCCGGCATCGATAAATTCAATGAACTCACGGTTGGTCACCAATTTGTTTGATATTAGGTAGGATGGTAAATATACCTTGTTCCTTCCTAATTCATTGTCGTAGCAGAAGTCGTTTGAATTATGGCCGATTTCATAAACACCTTCTTCCATTGAAATCCATTCGGGTGGATGGCTTTCACTTGTATGCTCATCGACAACATCTGAATAAATGGGAAGCAAGGGGTTATTGCCCAATATATATTTGATATCGGTCAAAAGTAGTTCCTGATGTTGTTTTTCATGGTGAATTCCGGTTTCTAAAAGATCGAGAAGTTCATTGTTTTGATTCTCTTGAAAAAGGAGTTTGATTTTGTTGGTCACATAACTTCTATAATCGTATACCTTTTGCACCGAAGGTCTTGAAAGATTGCCCCGATCCGCTCGCACTACACGTTTCCCTACAGTTTCATAATAACTATTGAAAACAAAGGAGAAGTCTTTATCATAAATCTTGTAATCTTTCAAATGAGGTTTTAAAATGAACTCTTCAAAGAACCAAGTCGTATGGCCTAAATGCCATTTGGGTGGGGAAACGTCCACGATAGGTTGTACTACATAATCTTCTATCTCTAAAGGAGCGCAAATGTCTTCAGTGTGTTTTCGGGTCTCCAAAAAGAAATCCAAGAGGGTATTGGTCAGTATCATTTAAGCAATTTTACTTAAAGATACAGAAAATAGATTGCCAAGGATATCGGTTAAATCCTAGATAGTGTTAAACAGCTACGATACCTTTAATATGAGCATGTGGATTGTAATCGACCAAGGTGAAATCTTCAAATTTAAAATCGAAGATGTCCTTGATCTCAGGGTTTAACACCATTTTTGGCAAAGGCCTTGGTTCACGGCTTAATTGCAGTTCCACCTGTTCCATATGGTTATTATAGATATGGGCATCTCCAAAAGTATGTATGAATTCTCCTGGTTGATAGCCGCAGACTTGGGCCATCATCAAAGTAAATAAGGCATAGGAAGCAATATTAAAGGGAACCCCTAAAAAAATATCTGCACTTCGTTGATACAATTGACAGGATAGTTTGCCATTAGCTACATAAAACTGAAAGAAAGCATGACAGGGAGGAAGGGCAGCTTTGCCATTCGCAACATTATCCGAAAAGGAGCTTGAGGTATCAGGCAATACGCTGGGGTTCCAGGCAGAAACCAGCATTCTTCTGCTATTGGGATTGTTCTTTAGTGTTTGTACAATCTCTTTAATTTGGTCAATATCCTCACTGTTCCAATTGCGCCATTGGTGCCCATATACGGGGCCTAAATCCCCATTGTCATCGGCCCATGCGTTCCAAATACGCACCCCGTTTTCCTGTAAATAGGCAATATTGGTTTCCCCTTTGAGAAACCATAATAACTCATGTACAATCGATTTTAAATGTAATTTCTTTGTAGTGACCATAGGGAAACCCTCACTAAGGTCAAACCGCATTTGGTGCCCAAATATACTAATGGTCCCAGTTCCGGTTCTATCTCCTTTGTGGTTTCCTTTTGCTAAGACATGTTTTAATAAATCGTGGTATTGTTTCATAGTAGGGGTCAAAGGTAAAAGTTTAAGGGTAAAAGTTCAATGCCTAGTCTTTTGAGTTATTATATTTTATTAACGAGGCAATTCTCTTTTGTAAAACCTGAATATTTTTAATGGTAGCTGAAGTGGTACCAACTTCAATGAATTCTAAATCAGTACAGAGTACTAAATGGGATTCCAATTCGTATGCTGAACCAAGACTTATTTGTAAAAAGCGTACAAAATCTTTTTGTGAATATTTTGCAGAGCCTTCTGCTATATTTGCTGGTATTGAGATAACACATCTATTGATTTGTGAAACCAGACCGTATTTTTCTGATTTGGGTAAAGATTTGGTAAGCAAATAAATCTCTTTAACCAATTTTCTAGCGTCCTTCCAAACTTCAAGTTCCCTAAAATTTCTCATTTACACTTAGGTTTACCTTTGTTTTTTTTACCCTTAACCCAACACCTTTAACCATAATCTTTTCAACCCAGTATCATTCCAGCAATGGTGGCAGAAAGTAGGGAAGCTATAGACCCTCCAAGAACTGCTCGCATACCAAATTCCGAAAGTGTTTTGCGTTGCCCTGGGGCTAGCGAACCTATACCACCAATTTGAATGCCGATGGATGCGAAATTGGCAAAGCCACACAACATATAAGTGGCCATTAGCACGGACTTGTTGAAAGTAAAGTGCGATGCATTGGCGATATCCTTTAAATCGGCCAATTGTATATATCCCACAAATTCACTTGCCGCCAACTTAATTCCCAACAGTTGCCCCATTTGCATAGTATCCTCTGTATTAACCCCAATAATCCACATGAGGGGAGCAAATATGGTCCCGAGGATAGCTTCTAAGGAAAACTTATCATAAGTGGAGTTTGCGGCAATCCATTCATTCAAAGAAGTAATTTCCCCTGTCCAACCTAGAATACCATTGATCATAGCTATGAAGGCCACAAATACCAAAAGCATGGCGCCTACATTCACAGCTAGTTTTAATCCTTCTGTGGTGCCATTTGCAATAGCATCTAAAATATTGGCTCCTATTTTTTCAGAAGAAACAGAAACTTCTGTATTCACAGCTTCCGTTTGTGGGTATAAAATTTTCGAAACTACGATGGCCCCTGGTGCTGCCATAACCGAAGCGGCCAATAGATGTTTTGCAAAATGCAATCTTAGAACTGGGTCGTCACCGCCGAGGAAACCTATGTATGCTGCCAAAACAGCACCTGCTACTGTAGCCATGCCACCGATCATGACCAAAAGCATTTCAGACTTGTTCATTTTTTCTAGGTAAGCTTTTATGAGCAAGGGCGCTTCAGTTTGTCCTAAAAAAATATTGCCCGCTACACTCAAACTTTCCGCACCAGAGATACCCAAGGATTTTGATAGCAACCAAGCAAACGCATTCACTATTTTTTGAATTACCCCTAAGTAAAAAAGAACGGATGTAAGGGCTGAAAAGAAGATTATGGTTGGTAGTACTTGAAAAGCAAAGATAAACCCAAAGGTATCCATATCAATAACCAATCCTTCAAATAAAAATTGGCTTCCTGCCCTGGTATAGTCCAATATGCTAACAAATACCTGACCTACACCTTCAAATATTTTTTGAATAAACGAAACTTTTAATACCCCAATGGCAATTATTAGCTGAATGCCCAAACCAATTCCGACGGTTTTCCAGTTAATTGCCTTTCTATTGGCGCTAAAAAGATAGGAGATTAGGACAAGTACGAACATACCCAGAATTCCACGCCACAAGCTATTGATAGAGAAACCTTGATTGGGTATTATCTGATTGAGTGTACTTGGGGCGATGTCATTAATGATAGTGGTCTCGGAAATCGTTGATAAAGTATCCTGGGGGATTAAATTTTGGGATAATAAAGGGAAGGTAATGGCAAGAAAAAGTAAAAGCATCCAATATCTTGACTTCATAGAATACCTTTAGAGTTAATTTCGCTTGGATATTTCATCCCTTAGTTTGGCCGCTTTTTCGTAGTCTTCATTGGCAACGGCTTTTTCTAGTTCTTTGTTCAACTCCTTAATAGACAGTTCTTTATAGGTATCCGAGGCTCCTTGGTCTATTTCAACGGTTTCCCCCTCTTGTAAAATTTCATCGACCATTATACTGTCGTCATTTTTTTCTTTGTCATTCTCTTTTGAAGAGAATTTCAGGTAGATTCCCGCTTTATCCAGAATCGTTTTATAGGTGAAAATGGGAGCGCCAAATCGCAAGGCCAAAGCTATGGCATCGCTAGTCCTAGCGTCGATTATTTCCTCGATCTTGTCGCGCTCACAAATAATGCTTGAATAGAATACACCATCAACCAATTTATGTATAATCACCTGTTTTACAACAATATCGAAACGATCGGCAAAATTCTTAAAAAGGTCATGGGTCAAGGGTCTTGGTGGTTTAATCTCTTTCTCAAGCGCTATGGCAATTGATTGGGCTTCAAAAGCGCCAATTACAATAGGGAGCTTTCGATCACCGTCAACTTCATTCAATATAAGGGCATAAGCTCCATTTTGGGTCTGGCTATAAGAGATTCCCTTAATTTTTAATCTTACTAAACTCATAGGCTATGGTAAACCCCAAAGGGCTGTTCAAAATAAAAGGGATGACCAATTATTTGAACAGCCCTTTGGGGTACAAATTAACAAAAATTAAGCGTTTTGGGCTTTAAATTCCTTTAATTTTTCAATGAGTTTAGGCACCACTTCAAAAGCATCACCTACGATTCCGTAATCAGCTGCTTTGAAAAAAGGAGCTTCTGGGTCGATATTTATTACCACTTTTGTTTTTGAGGCACTTACACCGGCCAAGTGCTGGATTGCGCCTGAAATTCCTATCGCAATATAGAGATTACTCGCTACAGGTTTCCCCGTTTGTCCTACGTGCTCGCTATGGGGTCGCCAGCCCATGTCTGAAACCGGTTTTGAACAGGCCGTGGCCGCACCTAGAACATTTGCCAATTCTTCTACCATACCCCAATTCTCAGGACTTTTTAATCCTCTTCCGCCTGAGACCACGATATCTGCATCGGCAATGGTAGCCTTGCCAACCACTTTATCGATTTCGATGGATTTTGTAGAAAAATCAGAATCATTTATGGCAGGGTTGAAATCCTCAATCTGTGCAGTGCCACTATTTTCAACCAATCCAAAAGAGTTGCTGGAGACTCCTACTACCTTGATATTGGTAGTGATTTGTGTATAGGCAAATCCCTTATTGCTAAAAACGGTACGTTTTACTAAGAATGGAGAGGTACTTTCTGGGATGGCCACTACATTTGAAACATAACCAGCGCTTAACTTTGCTGCCAAAATCGGGGCTAAATACTTGGTGTCGGAACTTGAACTTACAATAATGACTTGTGCTTCTTCACTTTTAACCGCCTCAGAGATTACGTTGGCGTAGGCTTTGGCATTAAAGGTTTTAAGCTGGTCATTGTTTACATTCAATATCTTAGTAACTCCATAAGCTCCCAAACTATCATTTTCCGTGGCGTTAATGGAAATAGCCGTTACGTTAGTGCTCAATTGCTTGGCTACCTCACTTGCATAAGAAGCCACCTCTAAGGCATTTTTTTTGAATTTTCCGTTATCTGATTCTGTATATACTAAGACTGACATAATTATTTTCTTTGATTTATATCTTGAATGTGCTTCAAGAACCTATGGTTAGGGCCTTCCTAAATAACCTTGGCTTCGTTGTGTAAAAGATCGATTAATTCTTCAATATTGGCCGCGTCAACTAATTTCACAGCTCCCTTTGGTTCAGGCTTTTCGAACTTGACATCATTGGTGGCCCGGATGGCATCAATAGGTTCGACAACGTTCAAGGGCTTTTTTCGCGCCATCATGATTCCACGCATATTAGGGATGCGCAAATCGCTCTCATCGACCAATCCTTTTTGCCCTCCAATGACCAAAGGCAATGAGGTAGCGATCTTTTCTTTTCCACCATCTATTTCACGAGTCGCGGTTACATTATCACTATCAATCTGCAAATCAATGCAGGTGTTTACGAAATTAATATCCAGTAGTGTAGCTAAAATACCGGGCACCATACCACCGTTATAATCAATGGACTCCCTTCCGGCAATTATCAAATCATATCCACCATTTTTAACAACTTCGGCGAGTTGTTGTGCTACAAAATAACCATCAGTAGGTTCTGCATTTACACGTATTGCCTCATCGGCGCCTATAGCCAACGCTTTTCGTATGGTAGACTCCGAATTTGGTCCTCCAACGGTGGCAACATGTACAATGGCACTTTGCTTTTCTTTAAACCACATGGCCCTTGTTAATCCAAACTCATCATTGGGGTTAATAACAAATTGTACGCCATTGGTGTCGAACTTAGTATCACCCTCAGTAAAATTGATTTTTGAGGTAGTGTCAGGGACGTTGCTAATGCAAACCAATATCTTCATAAAAGTAATATTTACAGGTCTTTAAAAGAATGCAGCTAAGATAGGTATTCTTTTTAAAAAATACTATGCATGCATAGTAAAATTTGTAACTTTTTTTAGTTCTGTCAATCCATAATTTGATATATATTTTGCTATTTTTGCTTTCGTTTTTATCTGAAAAGAACTTAAAATATAGCTATAAATGAAGACACTACAGTTTAGGCAAGCCATAGCAGAAGCAATGACCGAGGAAATGAGAAGGGATGAGGCCATTTATTTAATGGGTGAGGAAGTTGCCGAATATAATGGTGCCTATAAGGCTTCAAAAGGTATGTTGGATGAGTTCGGTCCAGAACGGGTTATTGATACTCCCATATCGGAATTGGGTTTTGCTGGAATAGGAATTGGTTCCACACTTACGGGAAATAGACCTATTATAGAGTTTATGACCTTTAATTTTGCTTTGGTCGGTATTGATCAGATCATAAATAATGCGGCAAAAATAAGACAAATGTCTGGCGGACAATTTAGTTGTCCGATTGTTTTTAGGGGCCCAACGGGCTCTGCCGGGCAATTGGGGGCAACGCACTCCCAAGCTTTTGAAAGCTGGTTTGCAAACTGTCCTGGTCTAAAGGTTGTAGTCCCTTCTAATCCTGCTGATGCCAAAGGGCTTTTGAAATCAGCAATTAGAGATAATGACCCTGTTATTTTTATGGAGTCAGAGCAAATGTATGGTGATAAGGGTGAAGTTCCAGAAGGTGAGTTTACCATTCCTTTAGGGGTAGCTGATATACGAAGGGAAGGCACGGATGTAACCATTGTTTCTTTTGGAAAAATAATCAAAGAGGCCGATAAGGCGGCTGATGAATTGGCCAAAGAAGGTATTAGCTGTGAGATAATAGATTTACGCACGGTTAAACCATTGGATTATGAAGCTATATTAAATTCGGTCAAGAAAACGAATAGATTAGTGATTTTGGAAGAAGCATGGCCTTTTGGTAATGTCGCTACTGAAATTACGTTTCACGTGCAGTCGAAAGCATTTGATTATTTAGATGCTCCCATTGAAAAAATAAATACCCCTGACACTCCTGCTCCATATTCCCCTGTTTTGTTGGCAGAATGGTTGCCAAATCAAAAAGATGTGGTAAATGCCGTTAAAAAAGTGTTATATAAATAAGGAATACCGAATTGTAAAAGTAATTTAGCTTCGTCGACCATGTGTTGACGAAGCTTTTATTTTAATGGTACATTATTTGATTGTCATTCTATTTTGAAGATTCCGTTATAAATGAAGAAATTCCTCTTTCCTATATTTTCACTCTTTTCTTTGGTAATGCTATCACAGTCAAAAGTAGGAGGTATTGTTGTGGATGAATCTGGTGAGCCCGTCGCATTTGCCAATGTGTTTTTCAAAAACTCCACGGAAGGGACTATTACCAATGATAATGGAAGGTTTTATATGGAGGCCGATGACACCTATGATACTTTGGTGGTATCCTTTATCGGTTACGAATCACAGGAGATTTCATTGACCAGTAAAGTAACCTATAACTTGAAGGTTGTATTGCTAGAATCTAATCAGCAATTGAAAGAGGTGGTGATCTATGCGGGTAAACAATCTAAAAAAAATAACCCTGCTATCGATATCTTACGGAAGATCTGGTCCAAAAAAAGAGAGAATGGCTTGAGAAAATTCAAGCAATATCAATACGACAAGTATGAAAAGGTGGAGTTTGATCTAAATACCATTGACAGCGCCTTCATGAAGCGTAAGATTTTTAAAGGACTTGAATTTGTATTTCAGGATCTCGATACCTCCCGAATAACAGGTAAGACATATCTTCCTATTTTTCTGAATGAAACCTTTGCTAAAGTATATGGTGATAATGTCACCAATATTGAAATGGAAGATGTTCTTGGAAATAAAAACTCAGGTTTCGACAATAACCAAGCAATTGTGGCCTTTGTAGAGGATCTATATCAAGATTATGATGTCTACAACAATTATCTAAAGTTTTTTGACAAGAGTTTTATAAGTCCATTATCAAAAACTGGTATAGACACCTATAACTATGTGCTTAGGGATAGCGCTTTTATTGATAATAAATGGTGTTACAATATTACCTACTATCCACGTCGTAAAAATGAGTTGACCTTTAAGGGAGACTTTTGGGTGAACGATTCAACCTATGCAATAAAGAACATAAATCTTGAGGTCACCAAAAGTGCAAACATCAACTGGGTAAAGGAAGTTTACATTGAGCAGGATTTCGATGTGGTAAACGATTCGGTCTTTCTTTTGAAACGGGATTATATGTTGACCGATTTTAGTTTTAAGAAAAAAGAGGAATCCAGGGGAGTCTATGGTAAACGTACCACGGTTTATGGGGATTATAAGTTTGATATTGAAAAACCCAAGGAATTTTATAAGACAAAAAGCAACGCTTTTGATCCAATCGTATTAAATAGGGACAGTGCTTTTTGGGGAAACAATAGATTGGAGGTATTAAATAAGGATGAGCAAGGCATTTACAAGCTATTGGACACACTCAAGACAGTGCCAAAATTCAAATCAATTTATAATATCATTAGCATTTTAGGTTCGGGCTATATTGAAATTGATAAATGGAACCTCGACATTGGGGATGTCTATAGTGTATTTGGTTACAATGACGCCGAAGGAATTCGTTTGCGGGGCGGGGCAAGAACTTATTTTGGGCAAAATGACCCATGGAGGCTTGAGGGTTATATGGCCTACGGTTTTATGGATAAAAAAGTAAAACATGGCTTTTCCGCCAAATGGCTATTGGATAAAAAAAGTAGATTGATTGTCTCTGGAGGAAATCGGCGGGATGTGGAGCAGTTGGGTCTTAGCTTAACTTCAACCAATGATGTATTGGGACGAAGCATTGCATCATCCTCGATTTTGACCGTGGGCTCAAATGATAGACTGACCAATATAAACCTAAGCACGTTTAACATTGAAATGGAGCCTGTCACCAATTTTAGGATTCGATTGGGCAGTTCGTTTCGAACGTTGAGCTCTGCGTTACCTGATGATTTTAGCCTCGAGTATATTGATCCGGTATCCCCAACGGGTATTTCCTCGGAAATAAAACAATTTGATGTTAATGCAATGGTCGTATATACCCCAGGTAAAAGAAGCATTGGTTATGGCGTAGAGCGTTACGATATAAATGATAAGTACAGTACTTTTTTGTTGAATTACACCATAGGCCTTGATGGCGTTTTGGAAAGCGATTTTAAGTATAGCAAACTCCAGTTTTCGTATAGTCGGCCTTGGCAGGTAGGAGGTTTTGGAAGACTTTATAGTACACTTGAATTGGGGAAGACGTTTGGTGAGGTCCCTTTGGGATTGTTGAACGTGGTCCCAGGTAACCAAACGTTGTTTTCAATATATAATGCATTTCCCAACTTGGATTTTTACGAGTTCGTTACCGATACGTATGCTTCTTTGCATTTGGAACATAATTTTAATGGAAGATTGTTTTCTAGAATTCCTTTGATTCGAAAATGGAACCTTAGGGAATTTGTCGGTCTTCGTGGGGTATGGGGAGAACTTTCACCTGAGAATATTGCATTAAGTAGTCCAACGAATATTACATTGCAGGCCCCAGACGAACAGATGTATTGGGAGTATTCAGTTGGTGTTGGCAATATATTCAAATTCTTTAGAGTAGATTTTAATTTTAGGGGCAACTATTTGGACAATCCGAATGCAAGACCTTTTGGTATAACGGGTTCTTTTGGTTTTCATTTTTAAGCTCTTATCTAATTCCAAAAGAGTTCGAATCAAATCTTTTCAAGTATCTTTGTAGGCCATTAAAAATAATAATATGAGTGGAGAAAAGGTTACCACATTCGACGTATTAATTGAAATCCCTAAAGGAAGTCGTAATAAGTATGAATACGATTTCACCTTACACAAAATTCGTTTCGACAGAACTTTGTTTTCATCTATGATGTATCCAGGTGATTATGGGTTTATTCCAGAAACCTTGGCTTTGGATAAGGACCCATTAGATGTTTTGGTATTATGTACAGAACCCACTTTTCCTATGGTTGTGGTTGAGGTAAAGCCTATTGGGGTTTTTCATATGGCTGATGAAAAAGGTCCTGATGAAAAAATTATTTGTGTACCTATATCCGATCCTATTTGGAGCGGACGAAAGGATATAAGTGATATAAACCCACATAGATTAAAAGAAATAGAGCATTTCTTTCAGGTATATAAAGATTTGGAAAAGAAAAAAGTTGATGTAGGTGGATGGGGAGATGCTAAAGAGGCATTGGAAATTTACCATAAATGTGTTGAGCGTTATGAGAATAGCGAACACAAGAAAAAAAGAACTTTTACTATATAAACAAAGCCCTACAATGGAAAAAGCCGCTTTTCAATAATGAAAGCGGCTTTTTTTATCAAGTGGATTTTACTACTTTAGCTGCCGTTAAAAAATAAACAACTAAACAAAATGGATTTAATAGTAAAATTTTTACCACTTTTTGGTGTTTTAGCCTTGATTTTCGTTTTTATAAAAAGCGGATGGGTATCAAAACAAGAAGTTGGTGATGAAAAAATGTCACGTATTGCTAAGAATATTGCTGATGGTGCCATGGCATTTTTAAAAGCGGAATACAAGGTTTTAGCAATTTTTGTAGTAGCAGTAGCAGTCTTGTTGTTTTTCAAAGGCAACTCAGAATACGGAGATGAAACAAGTGAGCATATTTCGCATTGGATGGTAGCTATATCATTTATTGTAGGCGCAGTCTGTTCTGCTTTAGCAGGATTTATCGGAATGAAAGTTGCTACAAAAGCAAATGTTAGAACTACACAAGCCGCTAAGACTTCTTTAGGAAAAGCTTTAGAAGTTGCTTTCGCTGGAGGTGCCGTTATGGGCTTAGGTGTTGTAGGCTTAGGTATTTTAGGATTAAGTGGCTTATTTATGCTATATCAAAACTTATGGTCTGGAGCTGAAAATTTATCGATGGTGCTAAATGTACTTTCAGGATTTTCATTAGGTGCTTCATCTATAGCCTTATTTGCTCGTGTTGGTGGTGGTATATATACCAAAGCTGCCGATGTAGGAGCTGATTTAGTTGGTAAGGTTGAAGCTGGTATTCCAGAAGACCACCCTTTAAACCCTGCAACCATTGCAGATAATGTTGGAGATAATGTTGGAGATGTAGCTGGAATGGGAGCCGATTTATTTGAATCGTATGTAGGTTCAATTATTGGTACTATGGTATTAGGAGCTTTTATATTAACACCAAGTTTTGATGGCTTAGGCGCAGTATACTTGCCTTTAGTTCTTGGAGCCGTAGGCATAATAATGTCTATCTTGGGAACGTTTTTTGTAAAAGTAAAAGATGGTGGAAACCCACAAACAGCATTAAATATTGGTGAATTTGGTTCTGCAGGATTAATGGTTGTGGCTTCTTATTTCATAATTAATGCATTAATCCCAGAATCTGTTGAAGGTTTACCTTTTGGAGCAATGGGTGTGTTTTGGGCAACAATTGCTGGTTTAGTTGCTGGTTTGGGTGTTGGTAAAATAACTGAATATTATACAGCTACAGGGAAAAAACCTGTAATGTCTATTGTGAAACAATCTGAAACGGGCGCGGCAACAAATATTATTGCCGGCTTAGGTGTTGGTATGATGTCAACAATGATTCCAATTCTATTAATTGCAGCTGCTATTATGGTGTCTCATCATTTTGCCGGTTTATATGGTATTGCAATTGCTGCTGTTGGTATGTTAGCAAATACAGGTATCCAATTAGCGGTTGATGCTTATGGTCCAATTTGTGATAATGCAGGGGGTATTGCTGAAATGGCTGAATTACCAAGTGAAGTTCGTGAACGTACCGATAAATTAGATGCCGTAGGAAATACTACAGCTGCTGTTGGTAAAGGGTTTGCTATTGCTTCTGCAGCCTTAACAGCTTTAGCATTATTTGCCGCCTTTATGAAAACTGCTAACGTTACTGCTATTGATGTTTCCCAGCCAAAAATTATGGCTGGATTATTAGTTGGGGGTATGTTACCATTTGTATTTTCGGCATTGTCGATGAATGCGGTAGGTCGTGCTGCTATGGCAATGATTGAAGAAGTGCGGCGTCAGTTTAGAGATATTCCGCAATTAAAAGCTGCGCTAGTAGTAATGCGTAAATATGATTCTGATATGACTAAAGCTTCTGCTGAAGATAGAGTAATTTTTGATGCTGCTGACGGTGTTGCAGATTATGGGAAATGTATTGATATTTCAACAAAAGCTTCTATAAAAGAAATGGTATTGCCAGGATTGTTAGCAATCGTTGTTCCTGTAGCTGTTGGGTTTATTGGTGGTGCTGAAATGCTTGGAGGGTTACTTGCAGGTGTTACTACTTGTGGTGTACTTATGGCTATTTTCCAATCGAATGCCGGAGGTGCTTGGGACAACGCTAAGAAAACTATTGAAGAACAAGGTAAAAAAGGAACCGATGCCCATAAAGCTGCTGTAGTTGGAGATACCGTTGGTGATCCTTTCAAAGATACTTCAGGTCCTTCTTTGAACATCCTTTTAAAATTAATGTCGGTTGTAGCTTTGGTGATTGCGCCAAGTATTGCTTTGACTATAGATAGTGGTATGGCGAGTACGACTACCGAAGAGATTTCCAAGGAGATTACAATGAACGTAGAAAATAATGACAATTTGGTTAAGGCTACTGTCTCATACACTACTGTAGTTAATGGCGAAAAGGTTTCAGAAGAAAAGACCTTTGAAGGAACTCAAGCAGAAGTAAGGGTGGAATTAAAAGCTTTTGAAAATACTACGGTTAAGACTGATGCCAACGAAACCGAGATTACTATCGAAAGCGTTGATATTCGAAAGTAACTTCTTTTTCAAATCTTTATAAAATTAAAAACCATCCCTCGGATAGCGGGATGGTTTTTTTTGTTTTAATATTGCAAATGTCTAATTACTTAATTTAAAGGTAATGGGCAAACTGAAAGGTACTCTTACAGCGATACCTCTTTGTTTACCTGGAGTCATTTTGGGAAGTTTACTGATGATTCGAGTAGCTTCAGCACCCAAATTCTTGTCGGGGCTTCTTGCTATTTG